>NZ_JBYTDL010000067.1:0-514 GCF_058791335.1 Lysinibacillus sp. EB271-A1-10B | reverse complement strand
ACATCATTCTTTGTCTTTGCCCAATCAAACCATTCACAATAGATTTCCTTTAATTCATGAGCTACTTTCAATGTTTCAGACATTTCTGTATAGCGCTGTAAGTACCACTGTTGTTTCGGTGATAATTTAGATGCACGTTTATAAAATACATGACGCATACGTTTACACTTTGTGCGATTGTATTTATCCCATTCTTTTTGTACTTGTCGGCGCACTTCATCCATTGCCCAATAAATATAACGGCTAAAATGAAAGCGGTCTGCCACAATAACAGGTCGACCTAGCGCTTGATGAACAGCTGCTTTAAAACTTGGATTCATATCCATAACCACTATTTCAACATCGGCTCCATACTGACTTAAGTAATTTTTTATTGTTTCTTTTTTACGATTCGGTAAAATATCGATCGGTTCGCGCGTCTCCGCATTCGCAATTATTAGCTGATACGTACCTGCATCTGTATCGCCTTTATACTCATCAATCGCAATCACTTTTGGTAAACGTACACCCTCTA
>NZ_JBYTDL010000066.1:0-555 GCF_058791335.1 Lysinibacillus sp. EB271-A1-10B | reverse complement strand
TGACCAGGTACTCACTTTCAATTGAGCGCCTGGTCTTTATTTTGGTGACTTAATAATAAATTTTCAACCTGCGTTTTGATTGCTTGGTTGGCATATCGAAGAACAACATCATTCCCTGCAGTCGCTACATGTACATCACTAAAGTATTCGTCTATCTTTTCCCACTTCACGACTCTGATTTTAGCTTTGGCTAACAGCCTCTTTGAGTTGTAATAATCTTGTGTTATGTCCTTTAGAAGCTTTTCGAGGATTGGCAAGTAGACCTTACTCATTTTTAGATTTTCTATCACTTTGAAATCACGCTGTAATGATTGAATCGCCATATCTAAAATCACAAACTTATGAAATAATTGACGTTGTTCAATATTCAACATACAATCCCACTCCCATACAAGAACATCCGTTTGCTTATTTTAGAACAGTTGTTTGTATTTTGACAAGGAATAATTTGTGGAAATAAAAAAAGCCCAGGCTCAAATTATGAACTGAACCCTATAAAGTAGACAGTTTAATAAAAGACCATTTGCTACATTAAACAGCGATTAAATGACTTCG
>NZ_JBYTDL010000065.1:0-649 GCF_058791335.1 Lysinibacillus sp. EB271-A1-10B | reverse complement strand
CGAACACGGAAGTTAAGCTCTTTAGCGCCGATGGTAGTTGGGGGCTTCCCCCTGTGAGAGTAGGACGTCGCTAGGCATTATACCCAGGAGGATTAGCTCAGCTGGGAGAGCACCTGCCTTACAAGCAGGGGGTCGGCGGTTCGAGCCCGTCATCCTCCACCATTTGCCGGTGTAGCTCAGTTGGTAGAGCAACTGACTTGTAATCAGTAGGTCGTGGGTTCGACTCCTATCGCCGGCACCATAGTTTTGAGCCATTAGCTCAGTTGGTAGAGCATCTGACTTTTAATCAGAGGGTCGAAGGTTCGAGTCCTTCATGGCTCACCATTTAAATTGCCAACAAAATATGCGGGTGTGGCGGAATTGGCAGACGCACTAGACTTAGGATCTAGCGCCGCAAGGCGTGGGGGTTCGACTCCCTTCACCCGCACCATATTTTAAATTTCATAATTGCCAGGATAAATAAATCTTATGCACATGCGGAAGTAGTTCAGTGGTAGAACACCACCTTGCCAAGGTGGGGGTCGCGAGTTCGAACCTCGTCTTCCGCTCCAAATGTGCCGGGGTGGCGGAACTGGCAGACGCACAGGACTTAAAATCCTGCGGTAGGTGACTACCGTGCCGGTTCGATTCCGGCCCTCGGCACCATTTT
>NZ_JBYTDL010000064.1:0-723 GCF_058791335.1 Lysinibacillus sp. EB271-A1-10B | reverse complement strand
ATCTGTATCAGATCGTTCTATTCAATATACAGCGGAATATAAAATCTTTGCGGTCAAAGAAAATCTAGCTGGTAAGGGGCCTGTACAAATCTTTAAAGAAAACGGGTTTGATTTAGAAGTGATTGGTGTGGAAAAAGCAAGGTCATCGATTAAACGCTGGAGAGCATCTTTTAAAACTCATGGAGAACAAGCATTTTCAGAGGAAAGACGCGGAAAAGGAGGTTCTGGTCGACCAAAAAAAGAACACATGTCAGCTGAAAAGAAATTAGAAAAAGCAGAGGCACGTATTCGTTTACTTGAAGCTGAATTAACACTGTTAAAAAAGCTAGACGAGATGGAAAGGCAGGCAAAGAAACGGCTATTTTAATACCAAGGGAAAAGTATCAAGCAATTAATGATACCGTTCGGCTGTATCAGTTGAAAAATATGACACGTTATTTATGTGATTTGGCAAATGTAAGCCCCAGTGGTTATTATAAATGGCTCCAAAATAGTGAGAAACAAGCGATGCGAGAAGAAGCAGATTTTCAGGACTACGTCCTACTAAAAACGATTTATGATGCGTCAAAAGGAAAAGTTGGTTATCGGGGTCTTTACATGGCACTAGAAGAACTACTTGAAATCCCGATGAATCATAAAAAAATTCTACGATTAATGCGTAAATTCAATCTATATTCGAAAGTAAGACGTGCAAACCCTTATCGAAATCTTGCCAAAGCTACA
>NZ_JBYTDL010000063.1:0-918 GCF_058791335.1 Lysinibacillus sp. EB271-A1-10B | reverse complement strand
TATTTGAATCTACAGGAGTCTATTCAAGAACACTGGAACGTTTCATGCAAGAGAACAACTATAGTTATTGCCTATTAAATCCCTTGGAAGCAAAACTCCAATGTGATTCCTTACGGATTCACAAAACGGACCGAAGTGATGCACATCGATTGGCACTCACACACTTTACGCACGAAAGACGGATTGAAACAGATTCCAATGATGTTTACCGTCAGTTAAAACGATTATCGAGACACTACAGCGAATTGGATGATGAATTGAGCGTCACTCGCAGTCGATTGCATAAGGTCGTCCAGGAAACATTTCCTGAACTCGAGAATATCTTCACGACCAAGTCTGAACTGTTCCTAAACGTAGTACAATTATACCCTCATCCAGATCTAGTCTTGAATCATTCAAAAACAATCATTAAAAATCGAATACTCGCAAACACAAATAAACGAATGGCAGTAAACAAAGCAGAGGAAAAAGCTGTTGAATTAATAGAGGCCGCAAAGCAATCTTACCCCGCCGCGTCTTCAACAGATGTGGTTTGTGATCAAGTTCGTGTATATGCTAAACGGTTTCAAGAGCTTCTCCTTCAGAAAGAACAATGTATCAGTAAAATGGAGTCGATAGCCGAAAGGATTGAAGAATATAGCATAATACGTAGTATTCCGGCTATTGGAGCTAACTCAGCTGTCAGAATCATAGCAGAAATTGGGAACATTCAGAGATTTGATAACAACAGACAGTTGAATGCCTATACAGGTATTGATATTAGGCGGTATCAATCCGGGAAGTTTATAGCTAAAGACAAGATTAATAAACGCGGCAATAAACACCTACGTAAAATAATGTATCTAACCGTTCAGAACATGATTAGACAGCGACGATTTGGTGGAAATCACATTGTTGAGTACTACGATAAATTAAAAA
>NZ_JBYTDL010000062.1:0-1331 GCF_058791335.1 Lysinibacillus sp. EB271-A1-10B | reverse complement strand
TAGATCTCGTATAACAAGCGAAGCTATGACACTGCATGGAGGATTAGGGGTAACTGGCAAACTATGATTCTAGGAGGAGATTAAAAATGAATCCAGTCATCGGTCTGGATATTTCAAAAGGAGAAAGCCAGGTTCAAGCATTTTTAGATAAAGGCAAACCATATCGTAAAAGTTTTAAGGTAACGCATACTTTAGAAGGTCTGAATGACCTTGTATTATTTTTAGAGAATGTAAAAAACGAGGCTGGTATGAAGCCTACAATCATTTTAGAAGCAACAGGACACTATGGTGCTCCTGTCATTCATTATTTAGAAGAACGAGGATATTTATTGATCATCATAAATCCGTTAATTTCATATAAAGCAAGAGGTTCGAGTTTGAGAAAAGTAAAAACGGATGCCATTGATGCCTATCTTCTTTGTGAATTGTTCTATAAAGAGGAATTGGAGCCATATAAAAAGCGTGGTGTGCAGTTATTAAACCTTCGTAATCTTACTAGACAACATGAAAATATAACTGGTGTAATGATTCAAACAAAGCTGCAATTTCAGGCAGTCCTTGAACAGATATTTCCTGAATATAAAGGGGTTTTCGGAGATTTATATTCTAATGTTTCACTATTAACTCTTTCAGAGTTCCCTTCTTCAGAAGATATTTTGAAAGCAAGTGAAGAATCCATTACAGACAAAATTTATGAACTATGTAAGAGTAGGTCCATTAAATGGGCAAATGAAAAAGCTTTACAGCTTAAAGCCGCTGCAGCTCGTAATCCTTTTGAAAAAACAGTTTACCAGAGTCATATTTTAAGTCTTGATATGTATATAAAAATCCTTCTTCAATACAAAGAGCATCTATCAAAGTTAGAGTCTGAAATAGATGCCCTCGCTAAAGAAATTGAAGAATATAGTATTATCAAATCTATCCCAGGTATCGGTGAAAAAATCGCTGCAACGATTATTTCTGAAATTGGTGAAATAGATCGATTTAATAACCCTAAAAAGCTTGTGGCATTCGCTGGAGTTGACCCAAGTGTTTTCGAATCAGGTAAGTTTTCAGCGACCAAAAATCGAATTACAAAACGAGGTTCAAGTAGACTTCGTCATGCCTTGTTCATGGCTGTTCGTTGTGCAATACGAGATTGTAGGAAAACTAAAACAGACGATAAAATCATTCCTCGTAACAAGAAATTACGTGAGTTTTACGATAAAAAACGTGACGAAGGAAAACCTTTTAAAGTAGCGATAGTAGCTTGTATTAATAAACTATTACATTGGATTTTTGCCTTATTAAAAAACAGAACTACGTACCAAGATTTAGCTTGATAAGTAAGT
>NZ_JBYTDL010000061.1:0-1363 GCF_058791335.1 Lysinibacillus sp. EB271-A1-10B | reverse complement strand
AATTTTGCCTTCATCCGTTTCGTATTGTAATAATCAATATATTTTTCTAATTCTTTTTTGAAATGCTCGACACTTTTAAATTCCTTTAGGTAAAGGAATTCTGATTTCAGAATCCCAAAGAAATTCTCCATCACCGAGTTGTCGTAACAGTTTCCTTTACGAGACATACTTTGCACGATACCTCTTGATTGAAGGGCCTGACGATATTTCTTCATTTGATAATGCCACCCTTGATCTGAATGCATCAGTAGCTGATGGTCCACAGGTAGATGTTTTAAGGCCTTCTCTAACATTTCTGAAACAAGAGAGTACGTTGGTCTAAAGCCAATTGTATAGGTAATGATTTCACCATTAAATAAATCTAAAATAGGCGATAAATAAAGTTTTTCACCAAATAATTTAAACGCTGTAATATCCGTTACCCATTTCTCATTAGGTGCCTCCGATGTAAAGTTTCGATCTAAAATATTTGGCGCAATTTTACCGACTGTACCTTTATATGATTTATATTTTTTCATACGTACAATACACTTTAAGCCCAGCTCTTTCATAATACGTTGAACCTTCTTATGATTCACTTTTTGCCCACGGTTTGCTAGTTCATCACGAATACGACGGTAGCCATAACGACCTTCGTGTTCTACAAAAATAGTTTTGATCTCGTTTTTTAGATCGGCATCTGGATCCGGTAAATCTATTTTCTTTGCGATGTCATAGAATGTACTTCTTGGAATGTCCGCTAATGCCACAAGTGCCTTCACTGAATATTTATGCCTTAATTCACAAATGATTTTTACTTTGTCTTTCGTGGTGATTTTTCCTTGTTTTGAACTAAGGCGTTCAACTTTTTTAAATACTCGTTTTCCATTTCTAGCTGTTTAATACGTGCTTGAAGTGCTTCGGTTGAGCCTTCTATCGGTGCTTGCTTAGGTTGTTTGTTTAATTCTTTTTTCATGGATGGACGCCCCTTTTTCTTTGACTGAAGGCCATCAAATCCTTGTGTTTCGAATTGTTTTTTCCAAACTCTTATCGTCGAATGCGTCGCTATATTAAAGATAGCCGCTGTTTCGTGTAAGGACGTACCATGTTCAGTCATATAATTAAGTACGTCTAGTTTAAACTGTGCGGTGTAATTTGTATATTGTTTTACAAAGGCTTCTGAGCCATTATATTCGTGTAGTTTCACCCAGGTTAATATAGTTCGATGGGCAACGCCTATATCTTCTCCGATTGTTCTTAAACTTTCATTCCCAAATAAATATCTTTGAACAGCTTCTAATTTCACTTTTTCTTTAAATTTAACCATACAAAAACTGCACCTCCAATTGTTAGATTGAGTGTCTAATAATTGGGGAGCAGTTCA
>NZ_JBYTDL010000060.1:0-1483 GCF_058791335.1 Lysinibacillus sp. EB271-A1-10B | reverse complement strand
AGAAAGCCTTTGAGCATAGGATTTAATTAATAAAGAGAAAGAGCAGGTGGAATTATAATGCCTAAAACAAAAATAAAAGATTTAGAACTAACATTCAATAATATATATTTTGTTGATTCAGAAAATGGTTTAGACAATAATAGTGGCTCTAAAACCTCGCCTTTCGCAACCGTAAACTATGCTATATCTAAATGCGCCACAACAGGTGACGCAATTTTTGCAAAAGCAGGTACTCATGATGGCACTAGAATTGCAGGAGAGTATAATTCAGGTGGACTTTGGGATGATAATAAAGCAATCTCATTCATTGGAGAAAAAGGAAAAACAACATTTTTATGTGATGGCTCAAAACATAGTGGTAGAGATACACATTGTATTATGTTCTAAAATTCAGAAACTAAAGCTTATCAAATAACATTTGATTTTAGAATTGGCAACAGAAGTAGTAATAACTATCAAAACGCTATTTGTGGTGTTGGTGGTAATGCTGTAAAAGGAGAAGTTATAAATTGTTTATTTAAAATTGATAGTCAATCCCCTAACTTCACTTACTCTAATAATGGTACATCTGTAACAAAATTCACAAATTGCGTTTTCGATGTTAAAACGAATTTTGTAGGGGCTATTCAGGTTCAGGGTATACCATTGAAAACTGTGTTACAAACTTTTCATTTGCTAGTGATGGCACTAGAAAAAATATATTTAACAAAGTCACATTTGATTCAAACTACCATATTACAAGCCATGATGAATTAGCTATAAATATCGGTGTCTATGCAGGAGAATATTCTTGGAATTTTTATTGGTACTTAAATGGTTTACTACTTAGAGCTAACAACAAAACTTACTCAATAGATTCAATCGACACTTGGAATGAAACCAAAATGACATCAAACACTGCCCCTTCTCCATTTGTTGCAAGTGCAAGTAGTGAATTTAATTCCAAATACCCTGCATGGAAAGCTTTTAATGGCACTAATACAGGTGGTAACTATGACTATTGGAGTAGTGTTGCAGGAACAACAGGTTGGATACAAATTAATTACGGTAAAAAAATTCATGCTAATACCCTTGAATTAAGCTCTACATTGCTTACTCAACAAGTAGCAGATGGTATGCCAAAAGACTTTAATATCTTGGCGTCAAATGATAATTCTAAGTTTATTAAATTAGCTGAATTTAAAGAACAGACATGGAATAATGGCGAAACTAAAAATTATAAGTTCAAAAACAACAATGAATATCAGTATTACAGAATAGAGGTATTTAGTACCAATGGTTATGGGTATGTGTGCATTGGAGAAATATTATTTAAAAGTATTACAAATAATATTATCGAAGTACCAAAAATAAGTGTAAATAATTATATTAATTATGGTTCTTCTAAATTAAAAGACTTAAACAGAATTATTGAGAATAAAAGATACATTTTACAAGATGAAGTTTCAAAAAATGAAGAAAATCTTTGGACAACTAAATTAGA
>NZ_JBYTDL010000058.1:0-1892 GCF_058791335.1 Lysinibacillus sp. EB271-A1-10B | reverse complement strand
TATGTGCGCCCGGCATGCGTATGAACTATAGGGTGCAAGTCCCGAACCCCGAAGACAGAAGTAGAGGTTAGCCAAGAGCAAGGGTGTCCGTGGTGACGCGGAATCTGAAGGAAGCTGGAGGCAAAACACTGGTCCGAGGAACACGAACCTCATATAAGGCTAGGTATGATTGGATAAGTTTGCATACCAAAACAAAGTCCTTTCTGTCGAAGGTCATATCGAGTAAATGAGGCGGATAGATGGTGTGAAAGTGCATACGCTTACCCGGGGAGGTCTGATGGAAACGTGAAGTACCCTTCATAACCTACTTGGTGACAAGTAGCTGAATCATCAGAAGTCAGCAGAGGTCATAGTACGATTGGGTCTAGAACTAATCGGAAGGGCTGAACGACTAAGAGAGAATAGCCTTTGGCATTCCATCTTGAATGAATAAACACAGAAAACAGAGAAACCTCACGCTTAGAAAGTAATGGTGAAGTCCATGAGGGTATTTGCGGAGGGTGTAGTTCAGGTGGGCATAATAAGACAAGCTATTCACGGAAAGGAACGAAATGGTGATGTTGAATCAAATTCTAGCACGTCCGAATATGATACAAGCGTTAAAGCGAGTGGAAGCGAATAAAGGAAGCCATGGAGTAGACATGATGCCCGTACAAACCTTACGTCAGCACATCCTCGAAAACTGGGAATCCATTAAAGCGCAAATTCTAGCGGGAACCTATGAACCGCAACCAGTACTTCGTGTCGAAATCCCGAAATCAGAAGGTGGTGTGCGTCTATTAGGAATTCCAACCGTGACAGACCGTTTGATTCAGCAAGCTATATCGCAGATATTATCAAAGGAATATGACCAAACTTTCTCGGATAATAGTTATGGATTTCGACCAAACCGAAGCGCTCATGACGCAGTCCGAAAAGCGAAGGGTTATATGAAGGAAGGATATCGTTGGGTTGTGGATATGGATTTAGAGAAATTCTTTGATAAGGTCAACCACGACCGGTTAATGGCAACATTAGCGAAAAGAATTCATGATAAATCATTATTAAAACTTATCCGTAAATATCTCCAAGCAGGTGTCATGATAAATGGAGTTGTTTCAAGTACAGAGGAAGGAACACCGCAAGGTGGACCATTAAGTCCACTTCTTTCTAATATCGTGTTAGATGAGTTGGATAAAGAACTAGAGAAACGTGGTCATAAATTCGTTCGCTACGCAGATGACTGCAATATCTATGTGAAGAGTAAACGTGCGGGAGAGCGTACAATAGCAAGCGTACAGCGATTCGTCGAAGGTACACTACGCTTGAAAGTGAATGAGTCCAAATCAGCGGTAGACCGACCGTGGAATCGAAAATTCTTGGGTTTTAGTTTTTCACACCATAAAGAACCAAAGGTTCGAGTGGCGAAAACAAGCCTTCAACGAATGAAGAAGAAAATACGAGAAATTACCTCTAGAAAAATGCCATTTCCAATGGAATATCGTATCGAGAAATTAAACCAATATCTAATTGGATGGTGTGGATATTTTGCGCTCGCAGATACACCTTCGATATTCAGTAAATTAGACAGTTGGATTAAAAGAAGATTGCGAATGTGTCTTTGGAAGAATTGGAAGAAACCCCGAACCAGAGTCAGAAATCTCATTCGTTTAAAAGTTCCATACGGAAAAGCATACGAATGGGGAAATACCCGAAAAGGGTACTGGCGCATTTCAAAAAGCCCCATATTACACAGAACCCTCGGCAATTCCTATTGGGAATGCCAAGGGCTGAAAAGTCTGCAAAATCGTTACGAAACTTTGCGTTATTCATCTTAATTGAACCGCCGTATACGGATCCGTACGTACGGTGGTGTGAGAGGTCGGGAGCTAATCACTCCCTCCTACTCGATT
>NZ_JBYTDL010000057.1:0-2011 GCF_058791335.1 Lysinibacillus sp. EB271-A1-10B | reverse complement strand
ATTTTTTTGTGAAATGAACAAAAAACCCCGAATAGGGTCACTTTTTAAAGTGTCCACTATTCGGGGTTCAGTTCATTAATGAGTACCTGGGCTTTTTTTGAAGTTTAGGTTTAGGAAAAATATGAAATCTTACATTAATAAACAACACAACAACCTAAACAAATTCCACTCTACTAATGAGTGGTTTTCTTCATTAAAAATTAAAGTTTTACGATGTTTGCAGCTTGTGGTCCACGTTGGCCATCTTCTACTGAGAATTCAACTTTTTGACCTTCTTCAAGTGATTTGAATCCGTCACCTTGGATAGCTGAGAAGTGTGCGAATACATCTTTCCCGCCTTCCATTTCGATGAAACCAAAACCTTTGTCTGCGTTAAACCATTTCACTGTACCTTGTGCCATTTATAATGACCTCCATTAATTGTATTAAATAAAATCATACTACTTTAAAAGAAAAAAATTCACATATTACAAAAAGTATCTAACAAAACACGATTACTCTTTGTAATATGTGAATTCATTGTTCCCTTGCAAACGATTTTATTACATCAACTATATGTTAAAAAATCTTATTTGTCTAGTGTAAAAGCGAACTCATTAACTATAAACTAAGCTAAATTATGATGAAAATATTTGGGTACCGTACTAAAACGAACTATTTCTTATTATTTTCACGTTGAACAATGATAAGCTTCAAACCTTCATAATCACCATTTGTCATAGTTCCAGAATCAAATTTATCTAGCCATGACTTATCAATTAGCTTTTTATCTACTGTTTGTTTAATGTGGTCTCGTACTGCAGCCTCTGTTGTCTCATTCGAAAATTTCATTGTATTATCATCCTTTACAATTGGTTTTGGCTTATTGTCTTCCTCATTTTTAATAGTAAACCAAGATAATGTCTTAGATCCGTTAAGTACATTTAAATCCACGTTACCTTTGATTCCTGCAACTGTCCCCTTCTCCGTGAACTGCCATAAATCACATGGATAATCAGGCTTTAAACCCGGCGCACTCGTGAGGCTGTAGCGCGGAATCCATAGGAAATCATAGTTTTTAACCGTGTCCATCTGGTACGGCTTGAAAAAATGGTGTCCTGTGTATAGTCCAACCTTGACGCCTTTGCCTTTTAAATAATCGACAAATGCTTGTGTACATTTTACGATATTTTGAACGCTTGCTCCGAAACTTTCCTCAACGTCCACAACGTAAAATAACGGCTTATGCGCTTGCGCTCGTTCGTAGAAGTCTTTCGCCTGCACCAATGCCTCAGCTTTATTTTTGAATGTTACATAAATGTATACTGCGAATGGCACGTTGTACTTTTTACATCCGTAAATATTTCGTACATATTTACGGTCAATAGTACTCGTTCCATATTGGGTGCGGATAATAGCTAAATCAACTTCTTTGCTTGCCTTTGACCAATCAATATCTCCCTGGTGATGTGATATATCAATAATTTTGCTCATTTCGTTTCACCGTCCTTTGGCTTGTCATCATTATCAATTTGAAGCTGTGTAAATGCATTCGTTAAAAACTTTGGTACTTTGATTCCCAGCTTACCTAAATTTTCAATCATGCTGATACCTTCCATACCAATAAGGAAAAGAATCATAGCGTTTCGCATAAAATTCCCACTTTCGGTTGCTAAATCTAATTGCACAGCTGCGATTACCATTAATACCATAGCCGTCTTTTTGATTAAGCCCTTAAACATCTTTTTACTTTCAGTTTTCTTGAACACCAAACTAACCATAAATCCAAGTGTATAGTCGATGATCATAAATATAACTAACGCTTTTATTAAGTGGTCAATACCTCCAATAAGGTATCCTATCCATGCCATTGTACCGCCAATAAACGATGTATATAATGTATCTGTTTTCATCTGACACCTTCCTTTTCTGCATAATAAAAGCCCTCCACTTTTTTTGAACTGCTCCCCAATTATTAGACACTCAATCTAACAATTGGAGGTGCAGTTTTTGTATGGTTAAATTTAAAGAA
>NZ_JBYTDL010000056.1:0-2125 GCF_058791335.1 Lysinibacillus sp. EB271-A1-10B | reverse complement strand
GGCTCCGAAGGCAGGACTCGAACCTGCGACAACCTGATTAACAGTCAGGTGCTACTACCAACTGAGCTACTTCGGAACAATACTATTCAATTCGGTTTTTAAAAACCTCTCAAGTACATTTATTATTATATCAAGCATTATAAATTATGCAATACATATTGTGAAAATTTTTATATTTTTTGTCGAAGTATTCCTGTACCTTAACTAAAAACCTAATAGTTCTCTATTAAATCTAATATTTCTATTTTATGTATAGAATATTCTTGCTGTATATTATTGTAATTGATAAAATAAAGATAGTTTTAAGAATTTTCTATTAAATTTGTTTGGGGGAGGAATGTTCACATGGTAACAAACGATTTAATTGCACCAGAATTCTATAATATTACAGAGGAATTGGAGAAATTTTCTCAAGATAGTGATCGTCAAGCAATACGATGGCTAAATACTCAACAGGAGCGACGAACGGTTTCCTATGTCGAACTTGTTCAAAAAATGAATCAATACGCGAATGTCTTAACGAAGAAGGGGCTTCAAAAAGGCGATCGCGTATTAGTCATTATTCCACGTCTGCCTGAAGCTTATTTTGTCTTTCTTGGATGTCTAAAGGCTGGAATTGTTCCTATTTCATGCTCAGAAATGTTACGTGCAAGTGATTTAGAGTATCGTATGGAGCACTCTTCTGCAAAGGCAGTAATTGCCTATGAAGTGTTTACTAGTGAAGTAGATCGTATTACTTCTTCAGTAGAGGCTTTAAATAATAAATTAGTTATAGGTTCTGCTACAGGTAATTGGACGTCTTTAAATGAATTGGCTAGTACACAGCCAGATACATTTAAAGCAGCTGCGACGAAAAGAGATGATATGGCATTTCTTTCTTATACATCAGGCACGACTGGTAAACCAAAAGGAGCTGTTCATTCGCACGGTTGGGGATATGCCCATATTAGAACAGCGGCTTCGGGGTGGCTTGGTGTACGTGAAGGTGATCTAGTTTGGGCTACAGCAGCACCAGGGTGGCAAAAATGGATTTGGAGTCCATTTTTATCGACTATTATGCTGGGCGCAACTGCATTTGTATACCATGGAGGATTTGATGCAAAAACATACCTTCAACTGCTTCAGGATGAAAAAGTCAATGTATTATGCTGTACTCCAACAGAATATCGCATTATGGCGAAGCTTGATAATTTAAAAGACTACAATCTATCTTCACTACGTAGCGCTGTTTCTGCTGGTGAACCGTTAAATCGACCAGTCATCGAAACATTTATGAACAACTTTGATCTTAAAGTGCGCGATGGCTATGGCCAAACGGAAAATACTTTATTAATCGGCACACTCGAAAATTCTGAATTACGTCCTGGTTCAATGGGTGTTCCTACTCCAGGCAATATTGTTCGTATCATTGATCATGAGGGTAACGAGGTACCAATTGGCGAAGTTGGAGATATTGCGGTACATAAATCATCTCCTGCTCTATTTAAAGAGTACTATCGTGAGCCTGAACGTACACAAGCTGCCTTCCGTGGAGATTGGTATATTACTGGTGACCAAGCTAAATGCGATGAAGACGGCTACTTCTGGTTTGAAGGCCGAGGAGATGACATCATTATTTCATCAGGCTATACAATTGGGCCATTTGAGGTAGAGGATGCTTTAAATAAACATGAAGCTGTACAAGAATGTGCTGTAGTCGCAGCACCAGATGAAATTAGAGGACATATTGTTAAAGCCTTTGTCATCTTGCGAGAAAGCTTCAAAGATCATGATGAGGTCGAATTAACAAAAGAACTACAGGAGCATGTTAAAGCTTTAACAGCACCTTATAAATATCCTCGAAGCATTGTCTTTATCGATGAGCTACCAAAAACAACTTCTGGGAAAATTCGTCGTATAGAGCTACGAGCAGCAACTGTATAAAATAAAAAAAGGAGACATTTTAACCAAGTGATTGGTGAAATGTCTCCTTTATATATTGCTTTTATTTAATATTCTTCAGGGTATAAAAAAAGCCACTACTGAGATTATCAGCAGCGACTTTTTGCGCCTAGCGACGTCCTACTCTCACAGGGGGAAGCCCCCAACTACCATCGGCGCTAAAGAGCTTAACTTCCGTGTTCGG
>NZ_JBYTDL010000055.1:0-2860 GCF_058791335.1 Lysinibacillus sp. EB271-A1-10B | reverse complement strand
ATTGAACCGCCGTATACGGATCCGTACGTACGGTGGTGTGAGAGGTCGGGAGCTAATCACTCCCTCCTACTCGATTAGTAAGTTCGAGATTTTTTTGAAAATAAAAAAACAAGAGCGAACAAGACAATAAGACCTATCCAAAACGGTTTATATTGTTGTATAAATGCTTCCCAAGAACCAGTGAAAATGCGATTCATATGTTCAAAAAGTGTAATATTAAAACCCACTTCCTTTTTAACCAAATTACAGCACAATGATAGATTTGGAAAAGAAAAAGCCGCAGCGTTTGCAGACGCTACAGCTCGAATTGGTTTATGCCCTTTGATGGTGCTTAACAAAATTATTATACCACACCGTAGGAGGGCAAACCTATGAAACAAGGGCAAATTAAAGTAACTAAAGAGAATTTACTTTAGTGGATTGAAAATTATCGATGGATGGTTGAAACCATTGAAGAAGCGAGACAGCCAGTGGCGAAGGTCGATAATAGTAGTTACATCGGGGCAAAAACAGCAATGTACGGTATTGAGGCTGCATTGCCAAAGGCTAGTGGCGGAACTAGTGATCCTGTACTTACAGAAGTACAACGTCGCGTTTATTCGCTAAATTATCGAATTAAGGAATACGAGCAAAAGATTGCAGAGGTGCAAAAACGCATTCCTTACGTTATAGGTGATAGAGAGGGTGAGGTACTTCATAGACTTCTAGATGGCGACAGCATGAGAGCTATTGGCAAGCACATGAAACTATCAAGTACAACGATTATACGCACAAGAGAATGTATAGTTAAACAAATGTTGATGGAGGCCTAATGCCCTTATCCTGCATGTATTAATTATTAGAATGAAACCATACTTCACTTATCTCAACATTTTAGGAGTGATTGTATGTCGAAAAACAGATTTAAGAATATTGTATTTGAAGGTGGGGGGGTTAAAGGGATTGCTTATATTGGGGCATTGGAAGCATTAGAAAAATCAGAGGTAATCAGTAGTATTCAACGAGTAGGTGGGACATCGTCAGGAGCTATTACAGCATTAATTGTAGGATTAGGGATTAAATCTAAAGATATGCTAGAATTCATTAAAGGTAAAGACCTTCATACCATAGAAGATAATGATGTGCTTGATGTATTTGACGTCTCCAGATTATTAACCAAATATGGATGGAATAAAGGTGAAGTAGTAAGAGAATGGATTGGGAACGCAATAGAATTTGCAACCGGTAATGTTAATTCAACCTTTGAAGATATAAAACAAGTTCAAAAAGAAAAAAATTTTAAGGATATGTACTTTGTAGGTACTAATTTATCAACACATTCTTACAAAATTTATTGCCACGAACTTACACCGAAAACTCGTTTAATTGATGCTGTTGAAATTTCGACATCAATACCACTCTATTTTACAGCAAAAACGGATGAAGAAAGAAATTATTATGTTGATGGGGGAGTTTTAATGAACTACCCAATTAGACTTTTTGATGAAGAGGGTTTTATTGAAGACACCGAATTATGGTCTGTACAAGATGTTGAAGTCCCAAAAAGCTATAAATTGGCAAATGAGAAAAAGACTGAACTAGTCATTAACAATATTACAGAAACTGAATATAAACCTAATCATGAAACTATTGGATTTCGATTAGAATCAGAAGATAAAATTCTTTTTTATCATACAAAAGAAGCAGTTGTTAATGAAATTAACAACATCTATGATTTCACAAAACACCTCATAAAAACCCTAAGGGAATATAAAAACTATACATATCTAAATGATATTGATATGTCTAGAACAATTTTTTTAGATGTAACTGGAGTTAATACAACCGATTGGAATATTTCTCCTGAGAAAATGGGGAAAATAATAGCTACCGCTTATAATAGTACGAAAACTTACTTGGAGAAATTCGAGATTAATGTTCCTGATTATTCAGAGTGAAATATAAGATTGAATAAAGAATCAGCATTATTAAATGTATCAAATGACGCAAATGTATCATTTGTATCAAACGTTACACTATATGTATGTGTAAATTTAACGTGTAAAATGAAGGGGAGGTCGGACAGGTTAATGTTTCTTCCCTTGGTATTTATGAAATCCTAAATATTAGGGAAAGACAGACCGACGACCGACCTGCGCCTCATAAACTTGTTCGAGGCAAGACATACACGGCCGGCCCATATTTTTTAAGAGATTAGGTATCTTAATTAATATAAAAGGCTAAAAATTGCTGAAGGAGTGGTTTATATGTGAACTTCGTCCATTTCCTTTTAGTCAAACTTACTACAGCAACAAAGTGCACGGAAATGCACTATAAATAAAAACGCAATTCGCTTTACAAATATAACGTGGTGCAGCTCTACCACGGTTCTAAAAGTGAGCTAACTCGACATTTACCTCAATAGCAAAGCTTTCATCTTAGGATGGAGGCTTTTTCTTTTGCTTTGAAAACTGCATCAAACAGCCAAAACTTTATGTGATGAGAGGGCAGAGTTTGATGTGGTTTTGAGAGCAAAAAGTTATTACATATATTTCATTTCCTGGGTTATGATTGATTGGCAGGAGGTGAGGTAAATGCCAGCTACAAATGAAGAAGTGACGAAACTCGCATTAAAAACAGCAGTAGAAAATCAATCTATGATATTAGCATTAATGAGTGAATTACAATCGTTAGGTGTTGCTATAAATGTTGACCGAATAAAAATTTTAGCAAACGAACATGCTACATATACGCTAAAAGAGATGCAAGTTGCTTTAAACAAATAAGAGTTAGTAGTCACGTTCTGAACTGAACCCCGAATAGTGGACACTTTAAAAAGTGACCCTATTCGGGGTTTTTTGTTCATTTCACAAAAAAATCT
>NZ_JBYTDL010000054.1:0-3006 GCF_058791335.1 Lysinibacillus sp. EB271-A1-10B | reverse complement strand
TTCAAAACTGGATAAACGGTGCATTGAATGTTTCAAACATTTTGGTTAAGTCCTCGATCGATTAGTATTCGTCAGCTCCATGTGTCACCACACTTCCACCTCGAACCTATCTACCTCATCGTCTTTGAGGGATCTTACTTACTTGCGTAATGGGAAATCTCATCTTGAGGGGGGCTTCATGCTTAGATGCTTTCAGCACTTATCCCGTCCACACATAGCTACCCAGCGATGCCTTTGGCAAGACAACTGGTACACCAGCGGTGTGTCCATCCCGGTCCTCTCGTACTAAGGACAGCTCCTCTCAAATTTCCTACGCCCACGACGGATAGGGACCGAACTGTCTCACGACGTTCTGAACCCAGCTCGCGTACCGCTTTAATGGGCGAACAGCCCAACCCTTGGGACCGACTACAGCCCCAGGATGCGATGAGCCGACATCGAGGTGCCAAACCTCCCCGTCGATGTGGACTCTTGGGGGAGATAAGCCTGTTATCCCCGGGGTAGCTTTTATCCGTTGAGCGATGGCCCTTCCATGCGGAACCACCGGATCACTAAGCCCGTCTTTCGACCCTGCTCGACTTGTAGGTCTCGCAGTCAAGCTCCCTTGTGCCTTTACACTCTACGAATGATTTCCAACCATTCTGAGGGAACCTTTGGGCGCCTCCGTTACCTTTTAGGAGGCGACCGCCCCAGTCAAACTGTCCGCCTGACACTGTCTCCTGCCCCGCTAAGGGGCATGGGTTAGAATTTCAATACAACCAGGGTAGTATCCCACCGACGCCTCCTTCGAAGCTGGCGCTCCGAGATCTCTGGCTCCTACCTATCCTGTACAAGTTGTACCAAAATTCAATATCAGGCTACAGTAAAGCTCCACGGGGTCTTTCCGTCCTGTCGCGGGTAACCTGCATCTTCACAGGTACTATAATTTCACCGAGTCTCTCGTTGAGACAGTGCCCAGATCGTTACGCCTTTCGTGCGGGTCGGAACTTACCCGACAAGGAATTTCGCTACCTTAGGACCGTTATAGTTACGGCCGCCGTTTACTGGGGCTTCAATTCGCAGCTTCGCTTGCGCTAACCACTCCTCTTAACCTTCCAGCACCGGGCAGGCGTCAGCCCCTATACGTCACCTTACGGTTTTGCAGAGACCTGTGTTTTTGCTAAACAGTCGCCTGGGCCTATTCACTGCGGCTCTCATGCGCTTGCACGCTCAAGAGCACCCCTTCTCCCGAAGTTACGGGGTCATTTTGCCGAGTTCCTTAACGAGAGTTCTCTCGCACACCTTAGGATTCTCTCCTCGACTACCTGTGTCGGTTTGCGGTACGGGCACCTCTCACCTCGATAGAGGCTTTTCTTGGCAGTGTGAAATCAGGAACTTCGTCCATACGGACTCGCCATCACAGCTCAACGTTACAGTGTGCGGATTTGCCTACACACACGCCTTACTGCTTGGACGCGCATATCCAACAGCGCGCTTACCCTATCCTACTGCGTCCCCCCATTTCTCAAACGGTGAGGAGGTGGTACAGGAATATCAACCTGTTGTCCATCGCCTACGCCTATCGGCCTCGGCTTAGGTCCCGACTAACCCTGAGCGGACGAGCCTTCCTCAGGAAACCTTAGTCATACGGTGGACGGGATTCTCACCCGTCTTTCGCTACTCATACCGGCATTCTCACTTCTAAGCGCTCCACCAGTCCTTCCGATCTGACTTCAACGCACTTAGAACGCTCTCCTACCACTGACATCGTAGATGTCAATCCACAGCTTCGGTGAATCGTTTAGCCCCGATACATTTTCGGCGCAGCGTCACTCGACCAGTGAGCTATTACGCACTCTTTAAATGATGGCTGCTTCTAAGCCAACATCCTGGTTGTCTGTGCAACGCCACATCCTTTTCCACTTAACGATTACTTTGGGACCTTAGCTGGTGGTCTGGGCTGTTTCCCTTTTGACTACGGATCTTATCACTCGCAGTCTGACTCCCGTGTATAAATATCTGGCATTCGGAGTTTGTCTGAATTCGGTAAACCGGGATGGCCCCCTAGTCCAAACAGTGCTCTACCTCCAGTATTCTCATCACGAGGCTAGCCCTAAAGCTATTTCGGAGAGAACCAGCTATCTCCAAGTTCGATTGGAATTTCTCCGCTACCCACACCTCATCCCCGCACTTTTCAACGTGCGTGGGTTCGGGCCTCCAGTAAGTGTTACCTCACCTTCACCCTGGACATGGGTAGATCACCTGGTTTCGGGTCTACGACCACGTACTAATTCGCCCTATTCAGACTCGCTTTCGCTGCGGCTCCGCCTTCTAAAGCTTAACCTCGCACGTAATCGTAACTCGCCGGTTCATTCTACAAAAGGCACGCTATCACCCATTAACGGGCTCTAACTACTTGTAGGCACACGGTTTCAGGATCTCTTTCACTCCCCTTCCGGGGTGCTTTTCACCTTTCCCTCACGGTACTGGTTCACTATCGGTCACTAGGTAGTATTTAGCCTTGGGAGATGGTCCTCCCGGATTCCGACGGAATTTCACGTGTTCCGCCGTACTCAGGATCCACTCAGGAGAGAACGAACTTTCGACTACAGGGCTTTTACCTGCTCTGGCGGACCTTTCCAAGTCGCTTCATCTAACTCGCTCTTTTGTAACTCCGTATAGAGTGTCCTACAACCCCAAGAGGCAAGCCTCTTGGTTTGGGCTCTTCCCGTTTCGCTCGCCGCTACTCAGGGAATCGATTTTTCTTTCTCTTCCTCCAGGTACTTAGATGTTTCAGTTCCCTGGGTCTGCCTTCAAGACGCTATGTATTCACGTCAAGATACTACGCGATTAAACGTAGTGGGTTCCCCCATTCGGAAATCTCCGGATCAAAGCTCACTTACAGCTCCCCGAAGCATATCGGTGTTAGTGCCGTCCTTCTTCGGCTCCTAGTGCCAAGGCATTCGCCGTGCGCCCTTAATAACTTAACCAAGTTATTAAGCCTATAAAAAAACTTAAAAAATAAAT
>NZ_JBYTDL010000053.1:0-3094 GCF_058791335.1 Lysinibacillus sp. EB271-A1-10B | reverse complement strand
ATTGATTCCCATTTCTTATACACGATCTCAAAGGATCCAACATACTTAAACCTGATTCAAATAAGGTTGTGAAGTAGATCAGTTTTTTTTACGGATTCAAGATCCAAAGAGCTGCCCGACCTATTCTTCACCTCTACTATATAAAAAATAGTAGTACGAACCAATGCCTTGGTCTGCACTACTAATCTTAGTATGTTTTTCTTTATTGAATTAATGGAGCAGGTTTGTTTAATAAGAAATTATTTGGATAATTGTGGTGATGTATGAATTAAGGAGGGATAGATACGGTGAATATATTTCCATTTCTCGGTTTAATTGTATTAGTATTAGCTAGCTTATTAAGCCCCAAAAATAAAATGAACTCAACTAAAAAGAAGTTATATCTTTTAAGTCTCATTTCAACTGTTATTTTTGCTTTCATACCTACGGGTGGCTATCAAGTCGATAGTAACGGGTATCTTTACTTCGGTTTTCCTGCTGAGAGTTTTGTATATCGTGGTGGATTGGTTTTCACATTTAGTTCTTTGGGATTATTGTTTAATTTTTTTCTATTTTATTGGTTTTTTAAGCTATTACTATATCTATGGAGAGTATTAAAGGTACGAGTAAAGATGTAAATTCAGACTTATATTTGTAAATCATCTTATTTAGCTAACGGAGCAGGTTAGTTAAACAATTGCAATAGGATTCTAAGTTCTATAAACTAATGTTAGAATAGTTCGACAGTTTATATAATGGGGTGTGAATGTTGAAAAAGTATATGTGTGTAGGAATTTTAATTGGAGCTATCGCTTTAGCAGGATGTAGTGTAAATGAAGAATCAGAAAAAAAAGTAACGGAGGGTATGACCGATGGACAAGCAGTAGAGGTTGGGGCTTTATCTGATACCAATAAAGAAAAAGTTGTATCAGTAACTCCATTAGAATTAACCCAAGAACAAAAAGAAAAGTATCATAAACAATATGTTGAAATAGTAGAAAAGATAAATGCAGAGGAAGGTACAAATCAGCTTGAAGTTGTACCAATTGACGAATTTAAAACAGAAGATTGGGTTGAACCAGAGAAATTTAGACAGTTAGCAGTCGATAGGGCACATTGGGAATTTACCTCTAAAGTCTTTGGTGGCGACCCAGTTGAATGAGTGTAATAAGTTAAAAAGCCTTAATAAGACGAATTTACAATAACTAGTTTGTGAAACATTGTACTTAAGCTAACGGGTGGCTTTACTTCAAGATGGGATTCCACAGCAATCCGATCTTTTTCTTGTTGTGTTAACGGAGCAGATTAGTTGAATAACAGTTTCTCTAAAAGGGTGTTATTCAACTTGCTCAAGAAGAAAAACACTACTAAAATTGATGTATAATGAATTAACTCGATAGTTATAGCAGGTGAAAGTAAAATGATGGAGCTACTAGGCGCATTTTCATTAACGATTTTAGGTTTTATTTTATGTATAGCGGGTATTTTGCATATGAGAAAGACACAAAAAAAGAAACCTTTATCGCTTAATAAATACTATGGAACCCTGCTTGTACTCATATTATTTGCCCTTTTATCTCTCACCGTGTTTTGGGATGCCCTAACGGTGCTGCCTAAGATTTTAAAGGGAGATTACGACACAGTAAAGGGTGAGTGTTCAGTTGAATATTGGGAAACCACAAAAAATTCTTCTTTAGATATTCTGTTTTCAGAAAATGTATTTTTTAGTGTACCTCCAAATTATTGGGACAAAGGTTCATTAACAAAGGCGTATTGCGAAGTTACCTATTATGAAGGTTCTGATTTTGGTATACATTATAAAATATATGATAAACAAAATGGCATATTATTACAGCGGAATTAGCCACTTTAAGTAAAAATATAATAGCTTATTACTAATTATGAGTCGTTCTGAGATGGGTACCCCTTTTCACTAACGGGTGCAAGTGTTAAACAAGGTGTTGATGCGGCAGCATCTTTTTTCTTGTTGTGCTAACGGAGCAGGTTAGTGGAATAAGAAATAATATATATTGAATGGTTTAAAGGGGATCTGTTATTGCTTTATAGTAAAATTAATAGATACAAAAGAATGATTGGATGGATAACTTTGACTGAAAAAGTATTAAAAAAACATTTGAAAGAAAAATACGGTGATTTTTCACTTGTTCGATTAACTGGAGGGTACACAAATGACACTTTTTTGTTAAATGGTACACTTCCTCCGTTAGTTGTTAAAGTTGCAAATAAATTTAACGAAGACATTGAAAATGAAATAAATTGTTTAAATTTAATTCAAGAAACAGGAGTAACACCAAAAATTTATGAGTTAATAGAAACAGATGCCCTTCAAATAATTGTAATGGAGTACAGAAAAGGAATAAATGGACAATCCATTTTAGATAACAATGAATTAGAAAGAACAATGGAATTATATAAAAACTTAGGAGCATCTCTTGCTAAAAGAATTCATTCAATAAAATATAACTATACTTCAAGTGGAATTAAAGAATGTACTTTTAATGAATTAAACTTAAGTTTAGATTTTGTACCTGAATTTCTTATTGCAAATTCTATGGAGATATTACAAAACTTAAACGATACTAAGGAGGAATGGGTTTTAACGCACGGTGACTATGGGATTCACAATGTTTTATACACAGATACTAATACTCTTACAGTCTTAGATTGGGAATGGTCTGAATGGGCAAATCCTTTAACCGATATAGGATGGGTCTGCTGGTTTACAAAACTTCATTACCCTGAATATGCGGACTCATTAAATCTCTTATTTATTAAAGAATATAAAATTAATAATCCAATACACTTATCTCCTGAAGTATTAAGGTCTTACTGTGTATATAAAGTATGGAAAGTATTACATAAGGTCAAAAAAGCACCACAAGAAGTACAGGAGGAATGGATAAGACGTTTAAAATGGACCATAGAAACGGACATTTTTAATTTCGTCTTAATGAACTAAGGGTACTTTACTTCAAGTTGGGATTCCACAGAGACCCCATCTTTTTCTTATTCAACTAAACCAGCTAATAGTTTGTCAATATTTTTCTGTTAAAAGTTTAATATGCACGTGCTATACTAAAAAATGCATGACAAA
>NZ_JBYTDL010000052.1:448-3252 GCF_058791335.1 Lysinibacillus sp. EB271-A1-10B | reverse complement strand
GGCTAACCTCTACTTCTGTCTTCGGGGTTCGGGACTTGCACCCTATAGTTCATACGCATGCCGGGCGCACATACAAAAAAGACTCCAACATAATCGTTGAAGTCTTTCATTCTATGATAACGGTGGTCGGGACAGGGAATGGTTCCGAAAGCCTTATATATCAAGGTTATCTGGTTATAATGTGTAAAAATTGTGTAAAATGATTTGCTGGGTTTTTCAGATGAAAAATATAAATGTTTTCTCTTGTGTCTACACTCAACATGCGTAGAGTGTATGTAGCAACACATTGGTGCTGTGGGTTTAAGTAATTGGCTAGGTGCTACCATAGTAGAACCTTTTCTTATTTTTTAGCAAGGAGGTCTATACAATATTTTACAAATGCTTTATCGACAATTTCGCTTTGTCCAGATTTCTCCACATGTATACTCTGCATTGGGACTAATCATAATCCAAGTACATGTTGCTCTCTGCTAATTCTTGCTGAGACATTCTGCCAAACTTTCTCCTCTTTGTGTTTTGCTTTTTATTTCTATACTATCTTTGAATACTCCTTCTTTCGGTAACAACCCACTATGAATCCATCCTGCTAAAGTATGCTTATTTTGTATACAAGCGTTTTTAAGAATTTTATAATCATTATCTTCGATATAAAATGTTTCTCTATGGCTTTTATTGTCTATATGTTCATTGTGAGTAGACTGGGGAGAGATTTCACTTCGCTCAACGCCATCAAGATAATTAGCCCAGTATTTTTTTCTCCATCTATGTCTCGATTTCTAACTAATTTAATATACTCTCGCCAAGGTGTTACTTTTATTTTTGAAGCTTCGATTTCATTACATAATCTAGTAAAGCTATCTATAAGGATTCCACTACTACATCCATCCCATAAAATATGGTGATAGGTTAATATCATGATTTTTTCATGGTTGGCGCCATTTACCAGACGGATTCTTAATGGTTCCGTTGTTAAATCAATCCCTTTTTAAGCTCATTATATGGGTTCTTATCCTAAAATCGGGTGGGGAAGTTTTTTAGATAGCAAGTTTTCGTATAAAATACAATCGAAGGAGGTGGAATTTTATGGATTTTATCAGGAAATAAACCGCTTGGAAATAATTTATTCCTTTCTGCTATTGCGGATTGTCTCTGATCCTATCTGTACCTTATAGTAAGGGAAGAAGGGTACGAAAGAAGCCGTATAATCAGTAGAAACCCTTGAAAAAGTTAGTTCAGAAAATTTCTAGTAGGAGCGTGTAAAATGAATTTAAAAGAAAAGTTGATATTAATAAAAGAAAATGGGTACCAAGCCCCCCCCGATACATTCCAATTGATACTAGAAATGATAAATAACATCGGTTCTTTGGATCCCCAACTACGTGATGAGCTAATTTATACAACCTTATCACATTGGATTCCTGATAATTCTCTAACAGCAAACGAACTAGAACAACTTCTACCGGTTATTTTGGATAAAAACCATTTGCTTTTTAAGCTTGGTGAAACAAATACAGACTCTGTCTTCACTCGATCTTTCTCCATGCTAGTCATACCGCTCCTCTTCATGAGGCATAGAGAATCACCATTTCTCTCTAGAGAGCAAATTCATCAGATAAAAGAGAAAGTATTTTACAATGTAAAAGAAGAGCGAGATTACCGTGGGTATGACGAAGAAAAAGGCTGGGCTCATGCTATAGCCCATGCAGCAGATGCTTTAGAAGATTTGGCTCAATGTTCCGAACTGGATAAAAATGACCTCTTAACTATCCTCGATTTGGTTTACGAAAAGATGACCATAACAGATCGAGTTTACTCCGATGGGGAAGATGAGAGAATGGTAAAATCCATAATTAGTGTTTTAAATAAAAAAATACTTAGTCAGACTTATGTAGAGCAATGGATTCAAAGTTTTGGTGATGTGGAGAAAAATTCAGAATTTCTCCCTGCCTTTAAGCAAAAAAATAATATAAAGAACTTTTTGAAAAGTTTATACTTTCGAGTTAAATTTTACAAAGTGGATGCCGTTCTCTGCTCGACTATCGAGCATACATTATATAAAGTAGAAAAAGTATACTATTCCTAATTTAAAAAAATGAGGGGAAAGCACCCGCACTTGTCCGTCTCCATTTCAAATGTGGTAACAGGCAAACAATAGCCCTCAGGGGACATTTTAACTTCACACTTTTCACAGAAAATTTGATTTGCGGGGATTCAGATGGATCTCCGTTCTTTTTGTTTTGCTTCCCTTAATCAATCCCGTTTTCCCAGATTGCAGCTTGTGTAAAATGTGTGTAAACTAATTTCGATTCTTATCGTTTCCTATCGTATCCCCCAAAATGAAAAAAGCTCACAAACCCTGTACTATCAAGGTTTGTGAGCTTTTCAAACTTACTAAACGTAACGTATATGTACGTGATGATACCGGTGGTCGGGGTCGAACCGACACTCCAAAGGAACACGATTTTGAGTCGTGCGCGTCTGCCAATTCCGCCACACCGGCACAATGGAGATAAAAAAAATCGGATAAACCGATTGAGTAATAAATTATGGAGGCGGCAACCGGATTTGAACCGGTGATAAAGGTGTTGCAGACCTGTGCCTTACCACTTGGCTATGCCGCCTTAATAATTGGAGCGGAAGACGAGGTTCGAACTCGCGACCCCCACCTTGGCAAGGTGGTGTTCTACCACTGAACTACTTCCGCAATAAATGGCTGGGATACCTGGATTCGAACCAGGGCGTGACGGAATCAAAATCCGTTGCCTTACCGCTTGGCTATATCCCAAAAGTTAAATATATAAATG
>NZ_JBYTDL010000052.1:0-349 GCF_058791335.1 Lysinibacillus sp. EB271-A1-10B | reverse complement strand
TGGGCGACTGATGGGAATCGAACCCACGAATGCCTGAACCACAATCAGGTGCGTTAACCACTTCGCCACAACCGCCATATTATTATATTTTATTATTTTAAATTAAATGGGGCGACTGATGGGAATCGAACCCACGAATGCCTGAACCACAATCAGGTGCGTTAACCACTTCGCCACAACCGCCATGAAATTAATTAATTGGCAGGGGCAGTAGGAATCGAACCCACATCAAAGGTTTTGGAGACCTCTATTCTACCGTTAAACTATGCCCCTATAAAAAAACTGGTGGAGGGGGACGGATTCGAACCGCCGAACCCTAAGGAGCGGATTTACAGTCCGCCGCGTTTAG
>NZ_JBYTDL010000051.1:0-3949 GCF_058791335.1 Lysinibacillus sp. EB271-A1-10B | reverse complement strand
GTTTCGTTCACTAACTCAAGGTTAGCTACTGAAAACTTTATTGATTACGTTTTGCTTGTTCAGTTTTCAAGGTTCATATTTCGTCGCCATTTCTTCAACAGCAACTTTTATATAATATCACGTCTCGAACTCGGTGTCAACAACTAAATTATTTTGTTTAAAATTCATTTGTTTAACAACCGTTATCTTAACGACTCTTATTACTATACCACAATATTTTTTCTTTGCAAGTGTTTTATAAAAAAAAGATTAACGCAGTTACTCCTAGTACACCCGGAATACCTAATATTGCAATGGTGAACACTGAGAATAGATTAATTGGCACTTCATAGCCTGCATATCCTATACCTAAGTGAATAATAAATAATAGTAGAAAGGCAAAAGCAAATCTAAACCAAAACACCGACATTCCTTCTAATATTTTACCCATCTTGGCATGTCTTATTATTATATAAAGAAAAAGAAGCACTATAGGCACACCAATACTCATAATTACTAACCACGACATATGGTTTCCCCCTTAAATATAATTATGAAAGTTTATGTTTCCTATTTTGCTTCTATGAATATCAATTATGCCTCGGAATAATTGTAGCTGTCTCTTTGCTTTCGCTACAGAAAACATTTACCGATACATGTCAGTGAATACCTTTCCAGTTCTGTGCCCATTAACGCATTTCAGCGGATGTTTGGACACCCGCTGAAATACGTTTAAAAAACTATTATTTAATTAATACTTTCCGAATTCTAGCTTCCTTGAATAAATAAAAATGGATACTCTCCGCTACTTTTCGTTGAGCAATTGCTTCTAAATCATAATCATCTATTAGTTCTTCAATTATCTTCGCTTGCTGTAAATCCTCTTTTGTTTCTTTTATAAGACTCACAAGCTTGTCATCGAATTCTTTTTTTAATTTTCCCTTACTGCGGAAGAACATATTAATCCCTCACTCACAATTCTCGGCGACCTTCCATTGCCTTCGATAACGTTACTTCATCTGCATATTCTAAATCTCCACCTACTGGTAGACCATGAGCGATTCGCGTTGTTCGAATACCAGATGGCTTCACTAGACGAGAAATATACATAGCTGTTGCCTCGCCTTCAATAGTTGAATTTGTGGCTAAAATAAGTTCCTGCACAGTCTCATCTTGCAAACGAACCAGCAGGGAAGCGACATTAATATCCTCTGGACCAACACCATCCATAGGTGAAATAGCTCCCTGTAATACATGGTACATACCATTGAAATCACGCATTTTCTCCATTGCAATCACATCTTTTGTATCTTGAACAACACAAATAATAGAATGATTTCGTTGTTTGTCGGTACAAATATGGCATGGATCTACATCGGTTATATTGCCACATACAGAGCAGTAGCTTAAATTTCGTTTAGCATCAATCAATGCCTTCGAAAAGGATAAAACGTCATCCTCTTTCATTGTTAATACAAAAAACGCCAGACGGGCCGCGGTTTTCGGCCCGATACCTGGCAATTTCATAAAGCTATCAATCAGTTTCGATATTGGTTCTGGGTAGTACATTTATTTACCTCCTAGAACGGAAGGTTCATGCCCTGAGTGAATTTACCCATTGTTGCATTTGTTTTTTCATCTACTTTTTTCAATGCTTCATTTGTAGCAATAACGATTAAATCTTGTAGCATTTCGATATCATCTGGATCTACTACTGATGGATCAAGATTTACTTCTACGACTTCACGTTGACCAGTTACAGATACTTTCACCATACCGCCACCAGCAGCGCCTTCAAATTGCTCTGCGTTTAAAGCCTCTTGAGCCTCCATCATTTCTTTTTGCATTTTTTGCATTTTTTTCATCATACCTTGCATATTTCCCATTCCACGCATAAACATATTCCTCCTAAATGATTAGTCTTCAACAATTTCAACAAAATCTTTACCAAACAGCTTTTCCGCTTCCGTCACAAGTGGATCTTGTGAAGCAAGTGGTTGAGCATCGTCGATAAACGGCCCATCTGGCATTTCTGCCGGTGGCGGCTCTAATAACTCTACTTTAGGATCGTTCTCATCCTGAGACTTTTTCTGCTGCTGTAAGCCATGATCACGAATAAACTCTTCACGTAATTTTAACCAGGCCTCATCCGGTGTACAAAGCATTTCATACATAGTACCTGTTTGCCCTGCAATTAATTGTGTGAATTGAGCTTTTAGAGCTTGATTATCAGCAACCATTTGACAATGAATATCATACTTGAATTTTAACACAAAAGCACTTGAAGATGCCGCAACAGGTTCAGCCTCTGCTAAAAGAGCTGATTGAGATTTTTGCATTTGGTTTAATGCCTGCGCCCAAACTGATTTGATACGTTGCACATCTTGCTTTGTAGCATCCTTCAGCACCTCTTGAATACGTCCTGTTGGTGCTTTATAGCCATTTGGATTTTTAGCTCGTGGACGTTGCTCTTTTGGCGTTTGGGTTGCTTGCACAGAAGCACCCGCTTGCAATTGGGCTGATAGTTGTTGCACCATCTGCTCAAGTGCCACAATTTTTTGAGCGAGCTCTGGGCTCATAGCTACCTCACCTGAAGTAGTAGTTTGGCCAACTGCCCCTCCCGAAAATTGCACCATTTTAAGTAACGCTGTTTCCAAGTAAATCTTTGTATGGTGGGAGAACCTCATTTCCTGCTGTGTTTTTGCTAAAATATCAATGTAACCATATAACAAATCGGGTGCAAAATCATGCGCTAATGTAAATACTCGCTCCTCCGGTGATACTAACTCTAATAATTCAGCCAAATCCTCACTTGTCTGCAGTAATAATAAATCACGGAAAAATGTAATCAGGTCCTCTGAAAGGCGAAGAGGGTCTTTCCCATCTGCAATAAGCTGCTCTAATAAAGCAAGCATTTGTGCGACATCTTTTACTTTTAGAGCTTCTGCTAATTCATAGAAAACTTCCTGACTAATAGAACCTGTAACAAGCAATGTGTCCTCTAGCTTCAACTTTTCCCCGCTGAAGGATACAACCTGATCTAATAAACTTAAAGCATCACGCATACCACCAGCTGCTGATTGTGCGATTACCTTTAAACCTTGCTCCTCAAATGGTAACTCAATATCCTCTAATACAACTTTCATGCGCTCGATAATATCATTGGTTGAAAGACGCTTAAAGTCAAAGCGTTGACAACGCGAAATAATCGTTGCAGGCAATTTATGGGGCTCTGTCGTCGCTAAAATAAATACAGCATGAGAAGGTGGTTCTTCTAATGTCTTTAAAAGTGCATTGAAAGCACTGGTAGAAAGCATATGCACTTCATCAATGATATACACTTTATATCTGCTACTAGCAGGAGCAAATCGTACTTTCTCAATGATGTCACGTATTTCTTCAACGCGTGAATTAGACGCAGCGTCAAATTCAATAACATCTGGATGAGAACCATCTGTAATACTTAAACAAGTAGCACATTCATTACAAGGCTCATTTGATGGTGCCTGCTCACAGTTTAAAGCCTTCGCAAAAATTTTAGCTGTACTTGTTTTCCCGGTACCACGTGGGCCAGAAAATAAATAAGCATGCGTTGTTTTATTCGCTAGGAGAGCATTTTGTAGCGTTCTTTTGACATGTGCTTGACCAGACATTTCTCGAAATGATTGGGGTCGGTACACACGATAAAATGCTTGATACGTCAATGATTTCCTCTCCTCTTCTTCATTATATAGAATAGTTCTATTATAGCATTTGCTTCATTATTTATAAAATAGTGTCATCGTTTTTCTAAAAATCCAGGACGATTGTTTTTCACCAGCTCTACTTATAAGGGAGGTTGATGTATCTCTTATGTACCTATCCTACCCGTCGCCTTGTACAATTTGTAAAATAATCGAGTAGGAGGGAGTGATTAGCTCCCGACCTCTCACACCACCGTACGTACGGATCCGTATACGGCGGTTCAATT
>NZ_JBYTDL010000050.1:0-4607 GCF_058791335.1 Lysinibacillus sp. EB271-A1-10B | reverse complement strand
TTGGGGGCTTCCCCCTGTGAGAGTAGGACGTCGCTAGGCAATGTAAACAGTCAGCTGTGTGCTGGCTGTTTTTTTATAAAATTATACAAATAGTATTTAACCAATAGTAAAAAATCGAGAAGCTAATTTAAGCTTCTCGATTTTTTTAATTATTTACTTTAGCAAAAGTTAATCTTTATATAGTTAAATATACTCATTGGTGTTTATATATTTCAGTATGCTTTCATATTAATTTCGATGTAATATTACCCATAGTATTAAAAGGTAATATTATGGCTTTTATAGGTATTATATATTAAAATAGGTAATAGTTATTTTTACATACTATTAGGATATAGATATGTAAAAAATATATAGATAGGAGTGTAAATATTGATAATACTAGATAGACCTTATGTTTCGGGCTTATTAGCGGACACAATTAGTAAGAATAAAATTCCGGTAATCAGATTAAATGAAGTTTTTATACCAAACGAATCTACTATAAATTTCAAAAAGGTAGACGATTTGTTAATTGAATTAGAGAAGGGGAATTCTCCAATTCTCTTTAACTCTGAAAATGGACTTAATATTTTATCAAAATATGCGCCTAATCACTATTTAACAACTGTTACAGATATTTTGAAAAATAAAGTTACTTTCAGGAAAACATTAAGTAGACATTATAAAGATTTCTTTTTCACAGAAGTTTCTCTAAAAGAATTAGAAGAATTAGATCCTAGTGCTCTACCTTTCCCTATTATTGTTAAGCCTGTTATAGGATATTCAAGTATAGGTGTACATCGTATTGATAAGGTAGAAGAATATAAAGAAACTATTAAACAACTTAAGGTTGAAATGGAAGTTATGAGTTCAGAGTATCCAATCGAAGTTATTAATAGCCAATCATTTATAATTGAAAAATTAATTGAAGGCGATGAATACGCTGTTGACGTATATTTTACAGAAGACGGGGAACCTGTTATCCTAAATCTTTTTAAAAGAATGTTTAGGCATGAGAAAGACATGAGCGATAGGATTTACTATACGAGTAAGCAAGTAATAAATGAGTCCCTCAGTAAAATTCAAGAGTTTTTAAGAACTATTTCATCGTTCTTCGCTTTAAAGTCTGCCCCAATACATATTGAAATTCGCATCGATAATGATGAACAGATTGTTCCTATTGAAGTAAATCCACTTAGATTTGCTGGTATCGGTACAAATGAACTTGGCGTTCATGCATATGGTGTAAACGCATGTGAATACTTTTTCAAACAAGAAAAGCCTGATTGGGGAAATATAGTTAATCAAATGGATGATTCAATTTATAGTTTTTGTTGTGCTGAATTAGATGCTTCTATTGATTGTAAGCAAGTTGTATCTATTAATCATGAAGCGTTTAAACTAAACTTTGATGAAATTTTAGAATATCGACCAATGAAAGTAAATGAAAGTTCTACATTTGCTGTAATCTTCCATAAGTCACCGGATTTAAATGAAAATATAAGGTTATTGAATTTAGATTTGAATCAATATATATCTTTAGAAGAATTGGTAATTGTTTAATAATGACTAATTTTTCTATTGCAGTTAGGAGCGTTAATGATGTTTAAAGGTATGACAATTAGAAAGAAAATATTATTAAACGTATTAATGCCTATTGTTGTTATAAGCACCATTTTTAGCTTAGCCATTTTTATTGTAGCTGATCGTTTAATTGAAGGGTATATTATTCCTCAGTTTGAAGAGAGCTTAACAATGAAAATGGAGGACTTTGATGAGCTATTTGATAAAGAATTAATCAATAGTGCTAAAACAAACAAAAGTGCATATCAAGAACTATTGTCTAGAGGAAATGCATTTCAAGAAGAGCATGAATTAGAAAATGTATATATTATGAGTAAAGTAGATAATAAAGAAGTCATTTTATTTTTAGGTAATGACGATAAGTATTTATCACCACTAGCGTTTACAGATGAACAAAAAGCAGCGTTAGGTACAACTAAAATGGTTACAAGTGATATTTATAAAGATGAATACGGCGCTCATAAGTCTACATTTTTACAAGTTCAAGGAACAGATTCTGTCTTAGGATTAGATGAAGATGCAGATTTTATAGTTGATCTAGAAAGTTTATTAATAAAAGTATGTGTATTATTAGCACTTATATTTATTGTGGTAAGTGGTATACTAGCATATTTCACTGCTAAAAGAATTTCTAAACCGTTAAATGAACTTGTAGATTATACTAAAGTAATTGCAGCTGGTGATTTAACACAGGAAATTAAAAATACCAGTAATGATGAAATTGGTCAGCTGGCATCAAGTTTTAATAGTATGCAAGTACAGCTAAAAGAAGTTATAGGTCATGTATCCTCAACAGCAGACTATGTAGCAAACGGGTCTAAAGAATTGACTCAAAGTATAGAGCAAGTGACAGAAATGGCTAATCAGGTATCAGCAGCAATTCAGGAAGTTTCAGTAAGTAGTGAAATGGTAACAACTGGGGCTATTCAAAATCAAATTGCGATTAGGGAAATATCAGAGGGGATAGTAGAAATTACAGAATCTACTACAAACGTCTCTGACGAATCTATTAAGACTTCTGAAGAATCCAATCAAGGTAATAATGTCATTCAACAATCCGTACAAGGAATTGATTCAATTAACGAGCTTTCAAAAGCCTCTATGCAAATGACAGAACAAATGCATCAACGATCTAAAGAAGTAGGACAAATTACAAATGTAATTACAAGTATTTCAGATCAAATTAATTTACTAGCACTAAATGCAGCTATTGAGGCTGCTCGTGCAGGTGAATATGGAAAAGGGTTTGCTGTTGTTGCAGATGAAATAAGACATTTAGCAGAACAATCTGCCCAATCTGCTAATGACATAACTAAATTAATCTCTGAAATGCAAAACAATTCTAATGAATCGGTTGAAGCTATTACGAGAGTTGTAGATGAAATTGATCAAGAGACTGTCGCAATAAGATTGGCTGGAGATACTTTCCAAAAAATCTCATCTCTAATTTCAAACATTAGTATGCGAACTCAATCAATTGCTTCAACAGTAGAACAAATATCAGCAAGCTCTGAACAAGTATTAGGGACTACTGAGACAACTGTGCAATCACTGGAGCAAACATCAGCAGGTACCCAAAATATTGCTTCAACTATGCAGGAGCAATCTGCTTTTATGGAAGAAATGCTAGGAACAGCTAATCAAGTAAATGATATGGTGGAAAATTTGAAAGGTCAAATTGCACATTTTAAAATTAAGTAATCTAAGCAATAACATTAACTAAGTTAAAAGGATTAGCTCTAACTTGAACAGAGCTAATCCTTTTACTATTTTTAAATCCGTATGCCAACTATCAAAGTCATTTGTAAATTCGACAAAATACTCATTGAGTTCGTTCTAATTGTATATAACTCTTTATATAATGTAACGATTACTTTAAAAAGGAGAGGAAATTTTGTGGATTGATGGTGTTTTTTCTGGTGGCGGTTTGAAGGGGTTTGCACTTGTTGGGGCGTATCAAGTACTAGAAGCTGAAAATTTTCGCTTTAAACGGGTAGCTGGAACGAGTGCCGGGGCTATATTGGCTGCTTTTATTGCTGCCGGGTATAGCGGAAAAGAAATCCAGACTATGTTAGAAGAGTTGGATGTACCTTCATTATTAGATCCAAGAAAAACAATCTTACCATTACCATTTATGAAGTGGGTTAATGTTTATCACCATTTAGGTTTATATAAAGGAAAAGCATTAGAAAAATGGTTTTTTCAGAAATTAGCAGCAAAAGGAGTTTATACATTCGGAGACTTACCTAGAGATTCATTAAAGTTAGTGGCCTCAGATTTAACAAATGGCAGAATGATTGTGTTACCGGATGATTTACAAAAATATCATATTGATGCTAAAAATTTTTCGGTTGCGTGTGCTTTACGTATGAGTTGTGGCATACCATTTTTCTTTGAACCCGTTACATTAAAAACAGGAAAAGGAGATTCAGTTATTGTAGATGGCGGTGTATTGAGTAATTTTCCATTGTGGGTATTTGATGATAGAGAAAGACGTAAAGTGCGACCGATTATTGGACTTAAATTGAGTAGACGTAGAGAAGAGCAACACCCACATGAAATTAAAAATGGATTAAATTTATTTGAAGCTTTATTTTCTACTATGAAAGATGCTCATGATGAAAGATATATTTCAAGACGACATGAAAGAGATATTATTTTTATTCCCGTTGATGATTATAGCGCCACACAATTTGATTTAGACGAAGAGACTAAAGAAACACTTTTAGAAATCGGAAGAAACCGTACGATTCAATTTTTAAAAGCATGGCCGAGATATAAGCTATAAAACTTTTAAAAAAATGTATTAATACTATTGACGTCCTATGAGATAGATGATATTATATAAAAGTTGCTGATGAACATGCAACTAGAACAATACAAAAATAAAATAACTGTTTGACATTATGTATAAAACATGTTATTATATAAAAGTTAACTCTTAACAAAAGAGATAATAATTATAAATGAACCTTGAAAACTGAACAAGCAAAACGTAATCAATAAAGTTTTTAGTAGCTAACCTTGAGTTAGTGAACGAA
>NZ_JBYTDL010000049.1:0-5645 GCF_058791335.1 Lysinibacillus sp. EB271-A1-10B | reverse complement strand
ATCGGCGCTAAAGAGCTTAACTTCCGTGTTCGGTATGGGAACGGGTGTGACCTCTTTGCCATCATCACTAGACTATTAAGTTTTCGATATACGTCGTATTTTTTCGTTAGCCTCTGTCGTTCAGTCAGTCATGTACTTAAGTACGTTCTTCCCTTGCTTCATCGCTTACTCGAACTACTCGTATGTTGAAACCTTTATGTATTTCGTTTTGAAGTTTATTACCTGTCCTTCAAGACAAGAATTATTGTATAACGTTTTCTAGCATTGTGCAATACTTTTTTATAAAAAAAAGAAATTATTACTTTTTAGAGATATTTTTTGTTATGTAAAAGAAATTATCACTCTACTATTTATTATAGCAATTGTTTAATTAAAAGAAAACTATTAATTTAATAGATGAGAATTAATCAACTATTTATATCCATTTTATAAATAAAAGGCACTAATTTTCGCTACAAGCTACTTCTTCCCCCAAAATCAATGCTCTACGACAGGAGTACTTGAGTAGCTCTTCGCTCCAATAATCCACCCAAAATAAGTATACTTAGAAAAATATTAACCAAAGATTATTTTTATAGACTACTTAACATATACGTAAATTATCATTTCAAAATTATTTAATCATAGTTTTTCAGTTTTAATCTTATCCTCAATATTTATTGAGCCTTTCATTTAATTGCTTAGAAAGCATTTAATATATTTCACATGACAAACATTAAAGACTTGAAAGTGCCCTTTGTAATCGATTAATTTCCTCAAATGTCGTTGCTGGACCAAAGGATATTCTAAAAAATTGGCGAATCGCTTCCATAGAATAGCCCATAGATAAAATTGCTTTAGTACCAGATTCACTATGAATATCACAGGCGCTTCCTGTAGAAATACATATCCCCGCTTCATTTAATTTTAACAAAACGTATTGCCCTTCTACTCTTTTCATCAGCACACCACAAATATTAGGCAATTGATTCTTACACTCAATGAGCTGACACGTCTCTGGTAAATTCTCCTTAAAGTATTGACGTAATGCTGCATAATGCTGACGCTCATATTGATAATCTTCAATCGCCGTAGCAAAAGCGACAATAGCTGGGGTATCTAGTGTTCCTCCCCTTAGCCCGCGCTCATGTGTGACACCTGGAGCTAATGCAGGAACACGGAGCTCAGGATTCATATATATAGCACCACACCCTTTTGGCCCACCTATTTTATGTGCTGAAACAGTAATAGCATCTACTTGCTGTTTTAACGAGAGTTTACAAAAGGATTGTACACAATCGACGTGCATAAGCACATTTGTTTGTTTCGCAATTTTGGAAATTTCTTCTATAGGTTGAATAGAACCTATCTCTGAATTTACATGCTGAATAGTGATTAAAGCCGTATCTTCTTGAATCGCTTCCCGTAGTTGCTCTACACGAATACAACCGTCTTGCTGTAAGGGTAACTTTGTGACCGTAAAACCCATTTTTTCAAGTGTATTTAAAGCCGCATGTACCGATGTGTGTTCAGCTTGGGATGATATAATGTGCTTCCCTTTATTTGAAGCAAAAGCTAATGACAAAATCGCAATTAAATTGCCCTCCGTGCCACTTCCCGTAAAAATGACACCATCACTGTTTACTCCAAGTGACCTTGCTACAACAGCTCTTGCCTGTTCAACAAAATAATGTGCTTGCCCTCCTAGGTCATGTAAGCTTGCACTATTTCCATAATACTGCTTTGCTACCTCGCAATATGCTTTAAGGGCTTTTGGCGTCATTGGAGCGGTTGCAGCGTAATCCATATAAATCATCTTATTCTTCCTTTCTAATTCATTCGGTCTTGTTTTCTTTTTTATTTTATGCAAAGATAAGTGTCAAGACAACTGTAAAGAAGGTAAATGTATGGATGTAAAGACAGATGTACTTATTATTGGTAGTGGTATTGCCGCACTTCAAACTGCTCGGCTTCTCGAAGAACATTTTCAAGTACAGCTAGTGACAAAGTGTTCAGTTAAAATGAGTAGTTCTTATCGTGCTCAAGGCGGTATTGCTGCCGTTACAAGTCAAGAAGATCATCCAAAGCTTCACATTACTGATACGTTGACTGCTGGTGAATATCATCATGAAAGAAGGAATGTTGAAGTACTAATAGAAAATGGCACAGAAATTATGCGTAATTTTTTAAATGAGGGCTTCCCAGTTGATCGACAAGTTGACGGGTCCCCCGCTCTTGGCTTAGAGGGAGCACATAGTCATCATCGCATTTTACATGCAGGCGGTGATCGTACTGGTCAAGTAATGATTGATTATTTGCTCAATCAACTCACATCTAATATCGTCGTGAATTGCTATGAGATGGCTTATGAGCTCTTATTAAACACAAATGGGGATTGTGTTGGTGTTCTAACAAAAGGCGCAAAGGGAACGAAGCGCTACCTTGCCCACCACGTCATTCTCGCGACAGGAGGTGCAGGTGCTCTTTATTCTTGTACGTCTAACTTTGCTACGAATACTGGTGATGGGATCGCATTAGCCTATCGTGCTGGAGCTGCCATCAGTGATATGGAATTTATGCAATTCCATCCAAGCTTACTTTGGTCTGGAGGCCAGGCCAAAGGGTTAGTCTCTGAAGCTGTTCGTGGCGCCGGAGGAATATTTGTAGATGCGTATCGTCAGCCTATAATGGAAGGCGTACATAAACAGCTGGACTTAGCACCGCGCCATGTTACAGCACATGCATTATTTCATAAACGTGCTGCTGGGCAGGAAACATTTCTTGATATTACAAAGATTGAGCACTTTGAAGAAAGATTCCCTACGATTACTCAACTTTGCTCTGACAATAATGTTAAGTTACAGGATGGCTTAATTCCTGTAGCACCAGGTAGCCATTTCTTAATGGGCGGGGTTGTTGCTGATGACAAAGGAAGGACATCTATTCCTAATCTCTATGCAATTGGAGAAGTTGCTTGTACAGGAGTGCATGGCGCCAATCGTTTAGCTAGTAACTCTCTATTAGAAGGAATTACGTTTGGACAAAGAACAGCCCAATACATTATTCAAACAGGTTGTACACAAAAGAATTTCTTGATTAGTGACAAACATCACCAACAAACAATGCCATCGTTATTTACAAAAGATCAATTACGGCAAATGATGATGCACACATTAGGCATTGTGCGAAATCCTATCGATATGCAACAATTCATACAACAATTGCCCTCATTGCAATCACTTCTTCATGTTAATTTAAATGACCTGAGTCAACAGGAAATTGAACTTTACATGATGCATATTGTCGCTACATTAATGGCGCTCGCAGCCATTACACGAAAAGAAACTCGCGGAGCACATATTCGCGTTGATCAACCAGAAAATGATAACCAGTGGGCAAACCGTTGGATTATTTTTCAACAAGGACAGATGAAAGTGAGGAATTCATTATATGAATATCATCAAACTCGAGGAATTGTTAAAGCAATTTTTTAATGAGGATATAGGCGATGGCGATTTATCAAGTGAATTAATATTTTCCCCTGAACAACAGGGATCTTTTTCTTTTTATGCGAAAGAAGACGGCATTTTTTGTGGAGCTCTCATCATTAAGCATGGATTTCTTCTACTTGATCGATCGATGGATATTACCCTTTATAAAAAAGATGGGGAAAAAGTAAATGCTGGTGATGTTCTTGCTGTTATTCAAGGACCTCTTCAAAAGTTATTAATAGGTGAGCGTGTAATTTTGAATCTTATCCAGCGTATGTCTGCTATTGCCACAACGACAAATTTAGCGGTGCGAGAAACTGCAGGTACTAATGCGAAAATATGCGATACGCGCAAAACGATGCCTGGATTGCGTATGTTAGATAAATACGCTGTTAGAATCGGTGGTGCCTATAATCATCGCAATGGTTTATTCGATGCGATCATGCTAAAGGATAATCATATTGCTTTTGCGGGTAGTATTACTAATGCAGTACAGGCTGCCCGTGAGAAAATCGGTCACACTATTAAGATCGAAGTCGAAATCGAAACAAAAGCACAATTAGATGAAGCAATTGCAGCTGGTGCAGATATCATTATGTTTGATAATCGTAGCCCTAAAGAAATACGTGAATGGCTTCCTGCTGTTCCTCCACATATCGCTACAGAAGCTTCGGGCGGCATTACACTTCAAAACTTAAATAGCTATGCGATAACAGGTATTCAATGGATTTCACTAGGAGCGCTAACACATTCAGTAAAAGCTTTTGATATTAGTGCACTTGTAAAACCGAAAGGAGCTAGTTTCATTGTCCATCACTAATCTATTTCAACAAATGTCACTACTACCCGAGCATTATCGTGCTTTATCTAAAAATGACATGGAATCTCGCATTCTAGCCATAAAAAAGGAACTAGGTAGTAAGCTCTTCATTCCTGGGCATCACTATCAAAAAGATGAAGTGATTCAATTTGCCGATGCAACAGGGGATTCCTTGCAACTTGCTCAAATATCAGCAGCTAATACGGAAGCTGAACATATAGTATTTTGTGGCGTACACTTTATGGCTGAAACAGCTGATATGCTTACAACTAAACAGCAGCATGTATACTTACCTGATATGCGTGCAGGCTGTTCAATGGCAGATATGGCAGACATTTATCAAACAGAACAAGCATGGCCAATTTTACAGGAGCTTTTTGGTGATACCATTATCCCTCTAACATATGTTAATTCTACTGCTGCCATTAAAGCATTTACGGGGCGACATGGTGGAGCATGCGTAACATCATCCAATGCAAAAGAAATGGTTGAATGGGCATTTACGCAAAAACAACGTATTTTCTTTTTACCCGATCAACATTTAGGTAGAAATACTGCGTACGATTTAGGAATACCGCTTGAAAATATGGCCGTTTGGAATCCCCATACAAATAAGCTTGAAACGGATCAGTCCCCAGAAAACATTCAAGTTATCTTATGGAAGGGACACTGCTCTGTACACGAAGGCTTTTCGGTTCAGCATACGGAGCTTATACGTAAAGCTCATCCAAATATGCGGATCATTGTTCATCCTGAATGTAGTCGTGAAGTTGTTGCTGCTGCAGATGATGTAGGTTCTACAAAATACATTATTGATACGATTAATAAAGCACCAAGTGATTCTGCATGGGCAATCGGTACTGAAATGAATCTCGTCAATCGTCTGATCAAGCAGCACCCTGATAAGCAGATTATCTCTTTAAATGAAAATTTCTGTCCTTGTCTTACAATGAATCGTATTGACCTTCCCCATCTACTTTGGTCTTTAGAAAGTATACAAAAGGGGCAACCACATAATCGTATTCAAGTAGATGCTCACACTGCTGAAGAAGCACGTAGCTCGCTTGAACAAATGCTATTAAGAGCGTAAAGAGCAAAACGTCTACCCAAAATGAGTAGACGTTTTCTTATAGTTGCTTAAGTTCTCTAATGAGAATATGTAGTAATGTTCAAATATATTTCAACTAATCATAATCGAGTAAGACAATTAGTAGAATCTTAAAAGCTATCTTTGTACAAAAAAAATACAGTAGATGTAAATTACATCTACTGTATTTTAGTATGACCCGTACGGGATTCGAACCCGTGTTACCGCCGTGAAAGGGCGGTGTCTTAACCACTTGACCAACGGGCCA
>NZ_JBYTDL010000048.1:0-6336 GCF_058791335.1 Lysinibacillus sp. EB271-A1-10B | reverse complement strand
CCCAATTTATCAAAATAATATCAGAGAGTTAAGAAAGTTATTATAGATACTTGACTAATCGTAAGAAAGAGCTGCCTTTGCAACTCAATGATCTTCAAGCAAAGCACGAATAAGACATAATGTACAATTACATGTACTAATCTTACAGAGTACCAACTGTTTTATTTTGCACTTAGACATGCGCTACTTTATTCGATTTTATTTTTTGATCAATTATGCCTCGGTATAATTGCGTCCGGAGGCTTTAGGCCAACAAGATGTTGGTCACTCAGTCGTTGCCACAGGACGTGGCGTTCTTAGACTGAGTTCCTCTATTCAGCGGATGTTTGCCCGCTGAAAGAAGTTAAACGCGCTAAGTAAATGATAAAGACAACGACTAGTATGCCTGCTCCGATTAGATAAACAGAGCTATAGCCAGCTTGCACGGCCACCATACCTAAAATATAAGAGCCAAGTGCAATGCCCATGTCAAACATCGTAAAGTACGTTGCGGTTGCATAACCACTACGCGTATGTGATGCGGACTGTACAGCTACTGCTTGTAAGCTTGTATTCACCGCTCCGTAGCCAATTCCAACAAAGATAGCTGCACATAAAAACAATGCCGGTCCTGAGACAAATGCAAGCATAACAAGTCCGATTGCAAAAAATATAATACCCGGCAGAATAACAAATTGCGGCCCTTTTGTATCATAAAGCTTACCTGTATATGGCCTTGTTATAAGCATTGCCGCTGCAAAAACCACATAAAAAAGACTCGCTACATCCATTAAATCTTTTTGCTGTGCGTATACTGATAAAAACGATAAAACACTCGCATATGAAAAAGCTACTAAACTAGCAATAGCCGCTACTGGAAGTGCACGACGTTCAAATAAATCATCAAATTTAAATGTCAACTTACCTTGATGATCAGGCTTAGGTAAATCATCCGTTTTCATCGTTACAGCTAGGATGCCCCCTACTAATATGCAAATACTCATAACAATAAATAGTACATTAAAGCTGCTATATTGAATAAGCAGTAAACCGATAAATGGCCCTAAAACTACTGCTAGGTTAGTAGACATTGTAAAATAGCCTAGACCTGTACCTTTCCGATTGGCTGGCACAATATCCGCTGCTAATGAGCCGGCTGCCGTTGTAATAATACTAAAGAAGATCCCTTGAATAAAACGTAATCCTAGTAAAAGTCCAAAAGGATGTATAAATAAATATAAAACTGTACATAAAAAATAGCCGATAATTGAAATGACTAAAAGCTTTTTCTTCCCAAATACATCTAATAGCTTACCTGAAAAGGGACGAACGATTATAGCCGATAATAAAAATCCTGACAGTAACAATCCCGCTTCCTTGTCAGTCTGATGCAACTCACCAATCGCATAAAGCGGCAAAGTCGTTACTAACCCATAGAAAACAAAAAATACCGAGATATTTGTGAAAAAGAGACTAATAAATCGCTTCGTCCATATTTTTGTATTTCCCTCTTGCTGCATATCAATCAACCTTTCATTTTTTCCAATAAAATCATAAATTGCTGCTGTTCCTCGACCGTCAATGCCCCTATCATTTCTTCCTCAAAAGCTAAAATGGTTTTAGTAATAACAGGCAAATGTTTCTCTGCATATGGTGATAAGGTAACAATTTTTTCCCGTTTATCTTCACCATCTATTCTTAGCACCCAGCCTAAAGTCTCGAGTCGCGTTATTGCTCTTGTTATACTCGGCGCTTCAACGTTCAAATACTTCCATATTTGTGTTAATGTCATTGGTCCGTGATTATGTAAGCAATATAAAATAGTCCATTGTGAGCTATACAAATTATGCTGTTTCAGTACTTCATTTAAACAATTCATTATATAACGACTCTTTTGGAATAACGCATGAAATAATGGATTCATGATTGTGACCTCCTGTATTTATTTACCTAGCTAAACAAATACTATACGCCTCATTTTTTTCGTTGTAAAGCAAGCTGTTTATGTAGTGCATTTAGTGGCAATGATCCAGAGTTTACTGGATGTATCGGTTATTCTAATCAGCGATTTCACTACTTCTTCTAGCTTTTCTATCATATTAGAAGGGAATTTTTTGAAAGTGTCGAATTTAGCTACTAGATTACAATAAAAGGAGATGGAAGCATGGGGAAAAAGGTATTAATACTCGCAGGAGACGCAGTTGAAGCTTTAGAAATTTTTTATCCTTATTATCGTTGTCTTGAGGCTGGCTATGATGTAACGATTGCAGCACCATCCGCAAAGAAATTACAAACTGTATCGCACGATTTTGTCGATGGAGTTGATACTTACATCGAGCGTACAGCATATGGCTTAGAAGCGCACTCATCCTTTGCGGAAGTAAACCCAACACAATTTGACGGGCTCATCATTCCTGGTGGACGAGCGCCGGAATACATTCGTTTAAATGAGCATGTGCCAGCACTAGTAAGCCATTTCTTTGAAGCAAATAAACCAATCGCTGCTGTATGTCACGCAGCACAAATTTTCGCGACCATTCCAAAAGTTCTGCAAGGTCGTGAGCTAACAGCTTATATTGCCTGCAAGCCAGAAGTTCAAGTAGCTGGAGGAACGTACATCGATGCTAATCTTCATACAGACGGCAATTTGATTAGTGGTCATGCATGGCCAGATTTACCTGGATTAATGCGAGAATTTATTCATAAGCTAGAAAACTAGTAGAAGAAGGATGCCTGAAGTTAGGCATCCTCTTATTTTATGAAGTGATTTCTCGGAGTTCAATCTTTACCAATTTATTTGTATTGGTTACATATTTGATACGAACTTGTATACCGAATTCCTTATCACTTAGTTTTATCCAAAGCTTAAATTTCTCAATCGTGGTGTCTCCTTTAACCTCGCTTCCCTCATGCAAATAATCGATAATTTTAGCTTGAGGGTATTTTGCCTGCGTTTCTTTTATCGCTACTTTTCCCCATTGAGCATGGGCTGGTATTTCTTGTTGAGCATAGACATTTGTTGGGAAGTGGGTCGATACGGCAAACAATACAAGAGAAAATCCTAACATTACAAAAAATTTTCGCAAGTGAATCAACCTCTCCTATTTTTTTGGCATAAAGTCGCCAAAACAGCATAAAATAAGTGCTCCCTAAGTATTTTGTCAATCTACTTAAGGAGCAGTTTTTATTATCTTTTGCTGGATTGTTTTGGTTGTTGAGGATTGTTATGAATTACTTGATTAAATTCTGCTGAATATTCTTCACGATCATTTCTTTTATGTGTATCTTCTTTCTTTTTCTTTTTGAAGCTCGTTTTACCCTTCTTTGCCATTTTTTAAGCCTCCACTATTTGTTTTTGTTGGACTGTTGATTTTTCTTATGGTTCGTTTTATTATCTTTATTTTTGGCTTTCGCATCGAATTCTGCAGAGAATTCTTCATTTAGATTGTCATTCGGGTTATTGTTATTACTATTTGACTGATCGAGGTCTATTTTTTTGTAGGTATCAAAAGGATTATGCGTTCTAATGTTCATTGTTTTATTGTTATTTTTGTTGTTTTTATTCGTGTTTCTATTGCCCACGGATGTTCACCTCCTAATTGTAATGTGCTCAGGATAGAACGATTTATGCTTTGGGGATTACTGCAGACATTGCCAAAAAAAAATGTACATCACCAATATTAATTAGTAATGTACATTGTATTTAGACAATCGTATATTCAGTTATATTTAATAATGCACCAACTGCACCAGAAAAACCGTGGTCATTTATAAAAATTGGTGTATGTTTTTTCGTTCGTGTGTAATTGGCAATAACACGTGCAAGATGATCATTATTACTTAAAGTTGAACCGATATAAACGATATGCTGAGCATTTTTCTCTTCAGCATATTGAATACTAAGTGTAGTAATAACTTCACCAACAAGCCCTTGTACAGTTGCGATAATATCTTCTATTGGATGTTTGACTGACTCCGTAATACCAACTTTCCCAAAATTACTAGCTGTCAAATGCCCATCAATAGGTGTGTCCATCCCTTGATAAATATCCTTTACAAGTAAATCTATACTTTCACGATTTCCCATAGAGGCCAGATTTCTTATTTCATTATAATCCGTGATTCCAGTTGTAAGCGCTGACAATCCAATCAATGTTCCACCACCAACGCCTGTCCCACCAACACGGACATGTGTATTATCTTCCATATAATGAATTGAAGTACCAGTACCAATATTCGTAATCATACTTCGATCGAAGAAGTAGCCCTCTTTATGCAACAAAAATCGAACGCCCTTTAAAGTGGCTTCAAACTCTACTATATAATGAATCGATTTCATTGTTTTAATGACATCAAGTAATTGTTCCGTACGCCCTCCCGTAACTCCAATATCCTCAATATCTGGATGATTAATAATCCAATTCTTCACAGCGAGCAAATCATTTGACGGAAAAGTTGTTAAAACAAGCTCGTTATGCTCATCTAAATAAGCAACTTTTGTCAATGTTCCGCCTGCATCAATACCTATAGCCTTTGGCATACCATTCTCCTTTGACTTTACGTACAATCTCTATTTCAGATGGTGAGATATATACTAGATTTTGCTTTTATTCAAGAGACGTTTAGAAGCCAGTTGAATAATGTTCATGTCTCCACAAATGTCACGGATTTTGCAAGGAGTTATTGTGCCAAAATCCGATGTATTGTATTTAAGTACCGAAAGCAAACGGCAGCAACAAATGTTTTCTGCGCGAAAGCGAAGCGGCAGCCGCAATTTCTTGAAAGATGTAGCTGCATATTTGTCCTTCCTAAACTTTAACGCTGTTGAAATAATTGTGCAATAACTTAGCAAACTTTCATGAAAAAAACACGAAAAACATCAAATTTCTTCTATTATTCACGCGATTTTCGTCGCATTTTTATAACTTTAACATTATTCTATTAAAAAAACAAAAGAAGCGAAAACACGCTGATACATTTTCACTTCTAAAGGAATTCTTGTAATTAACGAGCGGATATCCTCATCATTCACTAGGTAATTTTTGTTGCTAACCTAAACAATTTCTCCAATGCTACGGCCATCTTTGACGTACAACCTTTACTATTCGCAACTTCGTTATCCATCCTTTCTATCCCATTTGAAAATAGTTAGTTATAAATTGAACAATCTGTTTTATCTTTCTTCACTTTTACGATACGATATACTATAGATGCGTTACCATTTGAACGGAGGAATACAAGTGAAAGAGCAAAAGAAACTTTACAAAGAAGCGATGCAAGTTTTAAAGGAAACTAGTCGCACTTTTTATATACCAATTACTTTTTTAAAGAATGATTTAAAATTGTCAGTGGCAGCCGCATATTTAGCAATGCGCGCTATAGATGAGATTGAGGATCATGAAGAACTTTCAAATGATGTAAAATTTGATTTACTAACTGCAACGAGTGAATTATTAAAAGATACATTTAATGCCGAAGCATATGAAGCATTATTAGCGCCATATGCAGATCAGCTACCTGAAGTATCTCTTCGTTTAGCAGATTGGCTAATTTTTTGTCCTGAAGGCTCACGAAAAATTGTTCTAGATTCAACGAGTGAAATGGCATTCGGGATGGCAAAATGGGCAAAGGCAAACTGGCAGGTGCATACGCGAGAGGATTTAGATGATTATACATACTACGTAGCAGGGCTTGTTGGAACAATGCTGTCTGAGCTTTGGGCGTGGGGTGCAGACATTCAAACAGATCGCGATTTAGCAATTGGCTATGGTCGAGGTCTCCAAGCAGTCAATATTTTACGCAATCAGCACGAAGATCTGGATGAGCGCGGCGTAAGTTTCGTTCCCGACGGATGGACACGCGATGATTTATTTGCATACGCGGAGGAAAATCTTGCGAAAGCGGATCTTTATATGAAAGATATTAATAAACGAACGGTATTATTATTCTGTCGATTACCGCTTGCCTTAGCTCATAAAACATTGAAGGCGATGCAAGATGGGCGTGAAAAAATGACACGAGCAGAAGTAGAACAAACGGTCGAAGAGGTACAAGCTGACTAAAACCTTCTCCTTTAAAAAGAGCCCTAGTACGAAAAAATGAACTGAACCCCGAATAGTGGACACTTTAAAAAGTGACCCTATTCGGGGTTTTTTGTTCATTTCACAAAAAAATCTCGTTATACTAAATATACGAAATTAAGAACGGGAGAAATTAGCATGAGTAAAATCATTTTTAACGAACATCAGATACGACAAATAGAAGCGAATCGATTTGTAGTATCTGTATCAGATCGTTCTATTCAATATACAGCGGAATATAAAATCTTTGCGGTCAAAGAAAATCTAGCTGGTAAGG
>NZ_JBYTDL010000047.1:0-8879 GCF_058791335.1 Lysinibacillus sp. EB271-A1-10B | reverse complement strand
ACTTTCGAGCAAAAATCTTATTAAATTTAAAGTATAAAGAAATTGGAGTTCATCTGGGTTAAGGTGCTGAAAGAGTATAGCACCCCAACGTTTGACTTAGAACCCAATTACTAACTTATTTATGTATTCGTTTGTTTATAAATTTGAGAATGACTGTTGGATGACACCAAGTATAGCGCCTATTGTTTTTCCTTTGAAGGCATCTGGAACAGCCTCACCTGTTGGATTTAAGAAATAGTAACTATCGATTTCTTCTTCGAAGTGATACCCTATACTCGTTAGTGCATGTTGTAAATCAGAAGGTAATGCTACTAACCCAGTTTGTTCAGTGAAATAATTTGTAGGAAAGACCTTTACGTCAACATCACTTGCTCCAGTATATACTACAAATAAGTCTTTTTCATGTTGAACAATCCACTGACCTTTTGAATATAAAGAAATTCTTGCTCCTTCTAATGAAGATATCGCTTCTAAATTAACACCAAAAATTTCATTTATTATTTTGCGAATTTCTGCCCCTGTTATGTTGCTGTCATATTGATTTAGATAGGAATCTATTACCGCTCTCCCTGTTGATGAAGAAATTCCATCTATCTCTTCCTTCTCTTTTGATAAAATAGGTGTCTCATCTAAATTAATCTTGAAAACTAAATCTACAACATGACAAATCTCAGAACTACTAATTCCTTTTCCATAAGAGTCCAAATACTTGTCCATCATTTCTGCTTTTTTCATTGTTAACCCTCCGATAAAAACCACACTTACTTATAATACGTTTTTGTAAATTGTCTAAGCGCGGTTCATTTAAACAATATTTTTTCAACCTTATAAATTTTTTTGCTTCCGCTCACCATTAATTAACCGAGATGTTGTACCATCCAAAAGATATACACCAGATAAGAAACCAAGAACAATGCGAATTATATAAATTACTGCTAGATCAACAAACATCCAGAGTTTTACCATGCGTATTTATCCTTAATTTCCTTTTTCTAGCTTATCATAAATTTAATTTAGAGTTAATAAAACCACCTAAAACATTGCATTATCAATGTTTTGGGTGGTCTTTTTAATAATCTTACTTATGATACAGTTCACCGTATCATAGTAGGTGCTTCGTCTACTTTCCTAAAGTAATCAACCTTCACGCCTTTTTAAAAACTAAACTTCCCCCACATGTTGTATGACACAAGTTAATCCAGAATATAATAAAAGCGTTAACGATATTTAAACCTTTTTAAATTTTAAAAGCTCTATCAGCCCAAATTGAATAAATCATGCTTTCTTGAAATTTAAAAAGCTCCTGACATATTTTCAAATTGAAATAAATCAACTACAATGGTATGTAAATGGTGAAAATTCTAAATTCTACCCATTTATCTTTATTTATACAAATATACTTTAGAGGAGCACGAAGATGAAAAAGAAGGTTTTATCCTTACTTATGACCATAATAATGGTCCTATCAGTTAGCGTATCGGTGTATGCCGATGAAAAGTCGCCATCAGCGACAAGAGGAGAGATTGTAAAAACTTTGTTGATGGCAGCAGACGCTTATCAACAAGGAATTAATAAAGAAGCCATTATGCAAGGCTCTAAAAATGGAGATTTAAGAGAGAATGAGCCAGCTAAGAAGGTTGAAGCTTTAGTCATGTTGAGCAGAGCATTTGGAAAATTGCCAAAGCCTGTTGGAAATGATTTGCGCAGTGGAACATTCGGCGTCGAGTTCTCCGATGTACCCGCTTGGGCTAAAAAAGATATCGATAAACTGGCAAAAGCAGGCGTACTGACGGGCAATCCTGACGGCACATTAGGCGCAAATGACACTATTACGATCGCTGAGTTTCAAAATATAATTTCTAGAATTTGGTCGCTTAAAGGCTCCCATTTAAATGACGATTTTTATGAAGCAATCAATAAGGACTGGTTAAATAAATCGACAATTCCGGCTGGGGAAATCATGGGCGGCGTGTTTTCTGAGCTGCACAAGCAAAATAACGATAAAATAGAAAAAATAATAAATGAACTCGCTGGCAAACAGTTCGCAGAAGGAACAAAAGAACAAAAAATTGCCGACTTCTATTCGACAGCGTTGGATTCAAAAAGTAGAAATAAACAAGGGATGGAGCCTATCCAGAAATATGTAAAGGCAATTGACGAGGCAAAAACACTTGATGAACTCGTTCAAGCCGATCTTATCCTGGAGAAAGAATTGGGTCTAACCTCATTATTTAGCTTTTCAATCATGAACGATGCAAAGAACAGCAGTGAAAATGCTTTGTATTACTCTGGATTAACTTCTGTTCTGGATAAGAACAGCTTTGTAACAGAAGACGCGAAAGCGAAAAAAGCCTATATTCAATATATGACCAAACTTCTTGTGGCATCGGGCGAGGAAAAGTCTGCTGCGAATGCATTTGCCGAAAAAATATATGATATGGAGAAAGGCTTAGCTTCCGTATCACTTGAACCTCATGAACAAGGTGACGTCAATAAATACTATAATCCGTATACAATCGAACAATTCGATGACATGTTCAAAACAGTAGATATGAAACAAGTCTTGAAATCGATGAAAGTCGACAGTGCTGATAAAGTGATCGTAACCGATGTGAAGCTGGCGCAAAAAGGCGCAGATCTCTTGACTGAGGCTAATCTTAACGTACTTAAGGCTTACGCCAAAGTGCAATTGATTATGGCAACAAGCGGTTCGTTGTCAGATGAATTCAAAGATGCTGCTATTGAGTTTGACGCAACGTTATACGGCGTTACAGGTGAAAAAACAGCTCAAGAGATCGCTGTAGCCAAGACAACTAGCTCAATGGGCGGATATTTGGAGCAAATGTTTGCCGAGAAACATTTTTCACCAGAAGCTAAAAAAGATGTTGAGCAAATGGTAGAGAAATTAATTGCTACGTATGAGGAAAGAATCAAATCTCTTGACTGGATGTCAGAGACAACAAAAGCTAAAGCAATTAAAAAGCTGGATACGATGATTGTTAAGATCGGTTACCCAGATAAATGGGATACGACATTAGATAAAGTAGCTATCAAGACATATGACGAAGGCGGTTCACTGCTCTCTAATACCGTCACAGTAAACAAAGCATACATTGATGACATGAAAGCCAAGCTTGGAAAACCAGTGGACAGAACGAAATGGGCAACGAGTGTATATACCGTAAATGCCTTCTACAATCCTTTTAATAACGAAATTACGTTCCCTGCCGGTATTCTCCAAGCGCCTTTCTATGATATTAACGCTAAACCTGAAGCAAACTATGGTGCCATTGGCATGGTCATCGGCCATGAAATCAGCCATGCATTTGATAACAACGGATCTGCATACGACGAAAATGGAAATGCAAATAACTGGTGGACAGAAGAAGACTTTAAGAAATTCAAAGAGAAAAACCAGAAACTGATTGAGTTCTATAATGGAATTGAGATTATTCCCGGTGTTTTGAGTGACGGTCAGCTTACACTAAGCGAGAATGTCGCTGATTTAGGTGGAATGGCAGCTTCATTGCAAGTTGTATCCCAAATGAGTAATCCGGATTATAAAGCATATTTCGAAAGCAGTGCAGAAGTATGGAAATCCACAACTACAAAAGAATTTGCAGCGATGTTGAGCAAAAATGATGTACATTCAGCCAATAAAGTTCGGGTAAACCGCACGATTGTGAACTTCCAACAATTCTATGATACGTATGGAATTAAGCCTGGAGATGGCATGTATGTAGCCCCGGAAGATCGGGTTTCCATCTGGTAAAAATCAGAACAGATAGAGCTAATTCCGATAGCTCTTACATCAGTGTATAAAGGCAAAGAGGCTGTCTAAGACGTCCCTTTTAGAGTAAATAAATACACATCGAAATAAAAACCCCAAGAATGTCGATTTCACAGCATTCTTGGGGTTTATTTTTTTAAAGAACACACTCAATTATTTAGAGAATTTTTTATGTAGATATCTTGTGTAATAGATTTTAAAACTCTCTTTTTCACTTGTTTATTTCATATAATTTTTTACTAGCTCATAACATCTTTCTTTCGTATATTGAGCTTCAATTTTATACTTTGTAATTTCTTTCATTTCATCTTCAGCATACTTTGAAGCCGCATTTTTGGCAGAACTCTCTTTGTCTTTAATCCACTCTATTTGTACTTCTTTTAAACTCTGCATATCACCACTAGAAAGTTGCTGTTTTAACAAAGCATAAATTTCGTTTAAGATATTATCCCATCTAGTATATGTTTCTTTTTCTGCTTTTAAAATTTCTGTATTATCTTTATTAGTATACAAATGCTCCAAATCTGCTAAGCCAGCATCAATCGAATCTAGCTTCTGTATGTACTCATCTTTTTGACTTCCATTTGTAACTTTTTCTTGTTCTTCTTCAATAGTAGGTTGATTTGTATCTTCTGGAAATTCAAAGTAAGCATATCGGGCATCTGAAGTAATGATATTTGATTGAACCTCTTGACCTTTTGAGTTTTTGGCAACAGCATAAATCTTTATAATATCGTCAGCTGGAAGAGGGTACATTTCCCCTATTTCTGAAACAGTCATTTTAGTGGATTTCCCATTTACATAAACGATTGCATCTTCTATGTCAGAATCTAATTCTAAAGATGTCATATCCCAATCAATATCAATTTTCAGCTTATTTGATCCATTCCCTCGGATTGCCAGTTCACCGCTATTCTTCAAGTTAGCCCACTGGCCATCATACGTATAACTCCAGGCATAAACACCAGGCAAATACTGGCCCAATAATTGTGTGCCTTCGTTATCCGTTTTAACTTTATGATTATTAATCATAATTTCTATATCCTTTAATGGCGCTTCAGTGTAGACTTCTATTGGTACCAATTTGAATTCTACCTTTTTAAAGAGCCCAAACAAGACTTCCTTTTGTAAAATCGTTATCAAATCTGTACCATGACTATCACTAATGGGATCCGCGAATTCACCATTTTCTAAAGAATTTACTTCCTCTATTAAATTATCACGAATTGCGCTCCACCCATTTTCCTTTACATACAAAGAAAAACTTTCAGCATCATAAATCGATTTTTCAGGAATTTGGAATTCTTCTAAAAACGCTTGATAATCTTCTTGTTTCAATGCAGAATCCATCGCTTCAATCTGCTTCATCGGATCTAACATTTTTGTAATAGCAATATTTGCGATCACAACTAACCCGATCATTACTGCAATACCTATGATTGTAAACTTACTCTTCTTCGACATTTTTCCATTTTGTTTAGAATACTGTGGTCCTACAGAATCATTCGATTCAGATTTTGTTTCCCTTACCGAATTAATAGGTTTACCACAGTTCTCACAGAAATTAGTTTCTTCTGCATTTTGATGACCACAGTGAACACAAAAATCCATTTTTATTCCTCCTTACATATACATCAGCACATTATACATTTTTTTGAAAAATGGTACTAGTCTTACTGAAAAAACAGTAACTACCACCCAAATCAAAAGAACAAATACGCAAAAAGGGAGGCCAACACACAGCGTTACTCTATGTTAGCCCCCCTTACATTTCAAAAATAAAATGTTTAACTCTCAAACTGAAACTAAGGTAACTGAAATAACCTTCACTTACTTGTGATACGGTTCTCCGTAACTGTTCTAAGTACGTTTTTTTATTCTTGATTTGAGTCACCAATCAGTTCAAAAACTGAATCCGAAATTTTTGGACCGATTGGTGGAACGAATCCAAAGCTACATCATCCCCTCATTGAAGAACTCTCTGTCATCTTATGTATTAGCAAATGATGAAACATTTACCAAAATCTATATATACATAGCACAGGAAAATAAAAACAGCCCAACTAATCTCTTAGCTAGGCTGCCATCTCACAGCTATATCAACTTTATTAACAATTACTCGTCAGTAAAGTAGAAAACCTCACTTACTTATTATACGGTTCACCGTAACTAATGTAAGTGCGGTTTTAACCAGTAACCTACTTTACACGGAAACGGTCAACACTCTGTTTCATTTCATCCGCCAGCCCATAAAGCATAGCTGCAAAACTGGCTACCTCTTGCATGGCTGCAAGTTGTTCTTCTGATGAGGCGGCGACGTGAGCAGAGTCGGCTGAAGATGAATCTACGATACCCTCCAGCACTGTTAGTGAAGCCGCAACTAACTCACTTCCTGATGACAGTTGTTCCGAAGCAGCAGATACTTCATCAATCTGATTGGACACTTTCTGAATCGACTCCACGATCGAACTAAATGTTTGCCCTGCCTTATTCGCAATGTGTGTACCTGTCTGGGCTTCTGTCATTGATTTATCCAAAGAAACCACTGTTTTACTCGTGTGATCGCTGATGCCTTGGAGTATGTCAGTTATTTTCTCCGAAGAGATTTTGGACCGTTCAGCGAGTATACGAATTTCTTGAGCCACAACGGCAAAACCTTTACCATGCTCACCTGCTCGCGATGCCTCAATCGATGCGTTAAGTGCAAGCAAATTGGTCTGATTAGCAATGCTACCTATTAATGTAACCATCTCACTAACTTGATCGCTTAATTTCTTCAGTCCATGGATTGCTTCGACCGATGTTTTCAAGTTTTGTTCAATTGTGCTCATTTGAGCAACTGTTGTTTCTATATCCTTCATTCCTGCATTTGCGCTATCTACTGTAACCGAAGCCAATTCTGAGACGATGGATGATGCATCTACGATTCTATGAATACCCATTCCCATTTCCTTCATTGATTGTTGACACTCATTAGTATGACGAAGTTGTTCATCGAGCCCAACAGCAATGTTTTGAATGGCACCTGTGATTTCTTGTGTAGCTGCTTCGGTCTGCGTAGCGCTTTCTTGTAATTGAGAAGAAGATACTGCAACTTCATTCGAAGAATTTTGTATGTTATGGGTCAATATCCGAAGTCCGCTAATCATCTGATTAAATGAACTTGCAGCCTTACCAATCTCATTATGGCTCAGTACAGGAATTTCAACGGTTAAATCGCCTTTCGAAGCATGTTCAGACACTTCAGCTAAACGTGCAAGCGGGCGCAACATTTTACGAAGAATGAATACAACCAACCCGATTAACATAAGTACAAAAAAAATACCAACCGTGATATTCGTCCATAGAATCCGTTGAAGTTCCTTTTTAACAATCCCGTAATCGAAATCGACACCGAACAAGGCAACTGGCTTCCCGCTTCCGTCATTAATCGGCGCTAAATACGAGATGAAAGTTCCACCTTCATCAGTGTAAACATCAGTTAAGGTGCTACCATTTCTCATTGCATCTTCGTAATTTTTAAGAAAATCCGAATCTAATTCATATAACGTACCTAACTCTTCAGCATATTCAACCGGATCCCGACCATATTCTGAGTTATATAAGTATTCTTTGCCATCCTTCTTGATAATGTCCGGTGTTAATAAATAGACATCCACTACCATATAATTGGAGTTCATAGAATTAAAAATATTGGGGAGTTCTTCGAATGGTTTTCCCTCCAATGGTTGATGCTCAAGAATTGTCTTCGTTGCTTCAGCAACAAGAGGTTCATTTTGTTGAGTTATGGATTTGAATACTTTTCCATACTCATCAAATTGGCGAAAGTACGCCCCACGTTGATCGCGGATGGACAGGGAAATCATTAATCCGATAACGATAATTATGAGAGCGGAGAGAAATAACGAGCTCGTAAATACTAAACTTCTAGACTTCGCTTTTTTAGAGCGCTTAGTTGTCCTTCTGGTATTTAATAATTTTTTTCTTCCAATCAAGGGAAAACCCATTTTCATTACACCTTCTATTTTAGCTTTTATCTATAATAATACACATAGTTGCGATTAGATCCCCGCTTCACGCAAATATTGTAATCCTTTTTATTGTGGTGGAGGGCTTAATATTCATAGTTACACTGTTTCAACTCAACCAGTTATACATAAGTTATACATTTATAAAATATTTGGAGCAAAGCTTATTTTAGTTCTCCCTTTATCCCTCGTTAATGATTTTAATACTTCTTCATCAAAATTCCAATCTCTGTTTCTACAACATAAACTTTTAAAAGCGTATCTCTTAATTGGCCATCATCTTTAAAAAGCGATTTTATTAATTTTTCAACAAGACTAGTGAACTCATAAAAGTCCTCAGAATTTATTTTTTGAAGATCATCTTTCGCAAAGCGATTTGAATAATGTTTCAAGTTAAAATCGTGAAATTTAATTATTATATTTGCAGCTTCTTCAATAAAATTGTAATTATCAGCCATTTTAAAGTCTTTTATACTTAAGCTAAAAAGGTTAAGCCTTGAATCTATCTTCGATTGAAAAGTAGAACTTTGATTATTAATTACTTCTTTTGAACCTAAATTATGATATTTCCTTACAATGTCCGCAATATCTAACTTATCGTCTCAAAAATTAATAGTCACTTTTTAAATTATTTGTATACTACTCCTTCAGTTTGGTCACAAGTAAAAGCGAGGGCTGTTGGTATAACCCGCATAGCTGCTGTATATCCTAGAGATTTATCATCAATTAAATTATATTTACCTAATTTACAAGAGCAAGTAAAATCAGTTCGTTTTTCTTTATATGTATGGTGATTCTGGAGCAAGACATGATCGTGTAAGTATAAAAGATTCTACCTTCCTTGAAACGCCTATACTAGTCCCTTCAATCTTGAGCAAAATATAATTGCTAACTTTATAACTACCCTTCAAAATAAGATTGATTTTGAAGAAAAAAATTAGAAGGCTTATTAAACCAAAAACAAGCCTTCATGCAACAAATGTTTGTCTAAACACAACTTAGTCGTAATGTAAATTCACTGCAAACGCAGATTCTTACGCAAGACAAAATTATAAAAATAC
>NZ_JBYTDL010000046.1:0-10204 GCF_058791335.1 Lysinibacillus sp. EB271-A1-10B | reverse complement strand
TTTGAGCCATTAGCTCAGTTGGTAGAGCATCTGACTTTTAATCAGAGGGTCGAAGGTTCGAGTCCTTCATGGCTCACTTTTATAGAATAAAACATATTCAAAAGTGTAACATTGACTACAGATACTAATCTCTTGCTGAAAACAGCAGGAGATTTTTTTATGCTCTTTTTAACTCCTTACCGATTCCAGGCGCCGAAGTATAATTAGTTGTATAAATATTCATACAATTGTTAGGTTGAGCCATGTAGGATATAGGCTATACAATAGACTTACAAGTTAAAGGGGGTATAAAAAAATGAATAAACTAAATATTTCTATTATTGGAGTGCCGACAGATTATGGACAAACTCGTAGAGGAGTAGATATGGGGCCGAGTGCCATCCGTTACGCAGGTGTTGTAGAGCGCTTAGAAGCGGTTGGGCATGAAGTACATGATCAAGGGGATATACGTGTTAGTCAAAAACAAGAAGGTACAATTGTTGATAAACAGCTATTAAATTTAGAGGAAGTTATCGATGTGAGTACATCTTTGGCAAATAGTGTGAGTAGGGCATTGGAACAAAAGGAGTTTCCACTTGTACTTGGTGGTGATCATAGCATTGCTATAGGTACACTCGCTGGGCTTGGTGAGCATTATAAAAATTTAGGTGTTATTTGGTTTGATGCGCATGCTGACCTTAACACGCCTGAAACGACACCTTCTGGTAATATACATGGCATGCCGTTAGCTGTTAGCATAGGGCTTGGTCATGAACGCTTAGTGAAAATTCGTAATAATATACCAAAAATTAAACCTGAAAATGTCATTATTATTGGAGCACGTTCCGTAGATCCAGGAGAACGTGAATTAATTAGTCAGCAAGGAATCAAGGTGTATACAATGCATGAGGTAGACCGTCTTGGAATGACGCGTGTAATGGAAGATGCGCTTGCCTATTTAAGAGCGCGTGATATAGATGGCTTGCATTTATCACTTGATTTAGATGGGTTAGATCCACTTTATACTCCTGGGGTTGGGACGCCTGTACCTGGTGGGATTACGTATCGAGAAAGCCATTTGGCGATGGAAATGCTTCAGGAATCAGGTATGTTAACATCTGCTGAATTTGTTGAGGTTAATCCGATACTAGATGAAAAGAACAGAACAGCTGATGTTGCAGTAGCATTGATGGGTTCCTTATTTGGTGAAACCTTAGTTTAAAGATATTTGACAAAAAATTGCCTATTGCCACAATGTATAAAAATCTTTTGCTATAATTAATAATAAAATGAAACTTTTCTTATCGATGGGTCGTATAGTATAAGACAGTTGTAAAGGTGGAGAAATCAACACAATGGATGCGTTAGTAAACAAGAGAATAAAACAAGTGCTTAAAGGTGATCAAAACGCATTTGCAGATATTGTGAGTCTCTATCAGCACAAACTGTATCAAGTATGCTATAGGATGTTAGGGAACAAGCAAGAATCTGAGGATATTACACAAGAAGCGTTTGTTCGTGCTTATATGAATTTGCATACTTTTGATCAGAAAAGAAAATTTTCAACGTGGCTTTATCGCATAGCGACAAACCTTTGTATAGACCGAATCCGGAAGAAAAAACCGGATTACTATTTAGATGCGGAAGTAGCTGGTACAGAAGGGCTTGATATGTATTCGCAGATCGCAGCAGGTGACCAGCTACCAGAGGAACAGATCGAGCAAATGGAACTGCAAGATCGTATTCAATATGAGATTGGACGTTTGCCGGATAAATACCGTTCAGTTATAGTATTGAAATATATTGAAGAATTATCATTACAGGAAATTAGCGAGATTTTAGATATGCCTCTTGGAACGGTGAAAACGAGGATTCACCGCGGACGTGAAGCATTACGTAAGCAATTAAACAATCTGTAGGAGGGGGAGCGTCATGAATACTTGTCCAGAGCATATTATAGACTATATCCATGATTATTTAGATGGTGACATTAGTCGTGAGCATGAGCAAGAGTTGAAACGCCATTTGCATACATGCAATGATTGTAAACTATTGATGCAGGAATTAAGTGAAACAATCGCCTTTGTGAAGAGTGCTTCCCATATTACAGCACCTCCGCATTTTGAAGAAGCCGTTATGGCTCGTTTACCGAAACCCAAAAGTCGTGTAGGCATGCAAAAATGGATTCGCCGGCATCCATTCTTTGTGGCAGCAGCAGTTTTTTGTTTATTCATGAGTGCAACTTTACTAGGTAGTTTCATGGATGACCAACATTTCTCTGTGACTAAACAGCCAAACCTTGTTGTTGATGGTCAAACGGTTATTGTACCGGAGGGAGAAGTTGTAAGAGGCGACATTGTTGTTAAAAATGGTGATTTAATTGTTGAAGGTGAAGTGGATGGCAATGTTACCGTTATTAACGGACAGTATATGGCATCTTCGGCAGTTGTTTCAGGAAAAATAGAAGAAATCGACGAAGTATTTGAATGGCTTTGGTATACGATTAAAAATTCAGTAAAGTCTGCTGTAACATTCGAGGGGAACCAAGCAACTAAATAACACTCTATACGTCCTAATAGATAGTGCACGTGAGAGGCTGAAAGGTCTACTCTTTTGAGTAGACTTTTTATTTGAAAAAAGTTACATTTGTTAAGAGTGTGCTATACTTAAATGTGTATGGATTCGCAATGAAAAGTGGGGGATGCCACGTGCAAATTATCGAACATTTCGCTAATTTAACACCTGTGAATATTGTTATTAACTTATTAGATGTACTGCTCGTATGGTACGTTATTTATAAAATTTTAACCCTCATTAAAGGTACGAAGGCTGTCCAATTATTAAAAGGGATATTCGTAATTATTATTGCGCGCCTTGCTACAGACTTTTTTGGGTTAGAAACGTTAGGATGGATGTTACAACAAGTTATCGAGTTCGGTTTCTTGGCGATTATTATCATTTTCCAACCTGAAATAAGACGTGGTCTTGAACAAATTGGTAGAGGGAAGCTATTTCAACGTTCAATTAGTCAAGTTGAAGAAGAACAAACTAGGCTTATTGAGGCGATGAAGAAATCTGTTAGTTATATGGCCAAACGTCGTATAGGGGCGTTAATTTCTATTGAAAAAGAAACTGGTCTAAATGAATATATAGAAACGGGCATAGGACTAAATTCCGAAATTTCATCGGAGTTACTTATTAACATTTTTATACCTAATACACCGCTTCATGATGGAGCAGTGATTATGCAGAAAGATAAAATATCGGCAGCAGCTTGTTATTTACCGCTTTCTGAGAGTCCATTTATCTCTAAAGAGCTTGGGACACGCCACCGAGCTGCACTTGGCTTAAGTGAAGTGACAGATGCCATTACTATTGTCGTATCAGAAGAAACCGGTGCCATTAGTCTTACAATGAATGGTAATCTACATCGAAATCTTTCTCTAGAGGAATTCGAAGGACTGTTACGTAAAATGTGGTTCGGATTAGCACAGGAGTCAAATGCAGCCTCTAAGTTAACTTGGAGGGGGAAAAAGAATGGATAAAATGATGGATAGCCCTTGGGTATTACGAATCGTCGCACTATTTTTAGCCTTTTTGTTATTTTTCTCCGTTCGTGCCGAATTATCTCCTAAAAATAAAACAATTTCGAGTAGTGAGCAAACAGAGGTAATTCGAGATGTACCTGTAGATGTTTTTTATGATGATAAGAACCTCATTGTAACAGGTATACCTAAGACGGTGGATGTTACGATAAAAGGCCCAATGCCACTTGTAATGAAAACAAAGACAACGAAGGATTTTTCTGTTTTTGTGGATTTAAGTAAATTACTTATAGGTGAACATAATGTTAACCTACAATACGAAAACATTTCTGATAAGTTGCAAGTTACATTTGACCCTGAGACTGTAAAGGTAAACATTGAGGAAAAAGTAACACAGGAGTTTCGTGTTGACCCTGAGATGAGTAATCGTTTACTTGAAGAAGGGTATATTTTAAATGGCATGACTGCTAATCCAGCTACGGTGTATGTAACAGGTGCCAAAAGTGCAATTGAAAGCATTAGCTATGTAAAAGCTACTGTAACGGGTGAACAAGGCTTGAAAGAATCGTTCTCACAGGTAGCGGCAGTTCAAGTGCTAGATCGTGATTTAAATAAGCTAGACGTTACGATTGAACCAGAAACTGTGAAGGTACAAGTAGATATTGGGGCATACAGCAGGGAGTTGCCTGTAGTGCTTAAGGAAATAGGGAAAGTGGCAAACGGTATTTCCGTTAACCAATTAACATTTAACCCTACAATGGTGAGGGTATACGGTAGAAAATCTATCCTAGATAGTTTAACTGTCATACCAATAGAGGTGGACTTATCAAAAATTACAGAATCAAAAACTTATGAATTTGATGTGAAATTACCAGAAGGTGTGACAAAAATATCTGAATCAAGGATTAAAGTGAAAGCGGACGTTACGAAGGTAGAGCAGGAGAAAACAACAACTACGACAACAACAACTACTAACCCTCCTGCTCCTACACCTACTCCACCGCCTACACCTACACCTACTCCTCCACCTAATAAGGAGGAACCGGACACTCCTTCTGAGGACAAAACGCCACCAACAGAAAAAACAGAAGATGTTGATTCTTAAACAATAACTGACTATAATTTTATTTTGATTCAGTAGAGATTTCGTTCTCTATCGGTAGGGTGTCATTTTCGGTTTTGAAACATTAACGAAAAAAGTTACTCGGGCTAAAATCAAAATACTTTATGCTCAATTTATCTTCGCTGATTTACAAGTCCGAATAAATGGGCATAGGGGTAAAATGAATAGTTACCAGAAAATGAACGAAAATAGACTTTTCCAAAAGTAAGCAGACGAGTGATCTAGTTGTCAGTGTAGACAAGCGTGACCACCGTCTTGCATTGAAGGAGAGAATAATCAAAATGGGTAAATATTTTGGAACAGATGGCGTCCGTGGCGTCGCGAATAGTGAATTAACACCGGAGTTTGCATTTAAGCTTGGCCGCGTAGGTGGCTACGTTTTAACGAAGGATGCAACGGACCGTCCAAAGGTTTTAATCGGTCGTGACACGCGTATTTCAGGTGAAATGCTTGAAGGTGCACTTGTAGCTGGTCTTTTATCAATCGGCGTGGAGGTAATGCGTCTTGGTGTTATTTCAACACCAGGTGTGGCTTACCTTACTCGAATTATGAGCGCAAATGCAGGCGTTATGATTTCAGCTTCACATAACCCAGTTGCTGATAATGGTATTAAATTTTTCGGTCCTGATGGTTTTAAACTAACAGATGCGCAAGAGGCCGAAATCGAAGCAATATTAGATGCACAAGAAGATACATTGCCACGTCCGATCGGGGCAGATTTAGGTTCAGTAAGTGACTACTTCGAGGGTGGACAAAAATATATTCAATATTTAAAGCAAACAGTGACTGAAGAATTTGAGGGCATCCATGTAGCATTAGATTGTGCACATGGCGCTACGTCTTCACTAGCTACACACCTATTTGCAGATTTAGAAGCGGATATCTCAACAATGGGTGCCTCACCAACAGGCTTAAATATTAATGAAGGTGTCGGTTCAACACATCCAGAAGGATTAGCTAAATTTGTCACAGAAAAAAATGCTGACGTTGGTTTAGCATTCGATGGCGATGGTGACCGTTTAATCGCAGTAGATGAAAACGGTAAAATTGTTGATGGTGATCAAATTATGTTCATCATTGGTAAGCATTTAAATACAGTTGGTCGCTTGAAAAAGCAAACAATCGTGTCAACGGTTATGAGTAACATGGGCTTCTACAAAGCTGTTGAAGATAACGATATGCACAGTGTACAAACAGCTGTAGGTGATCGTTATGTCGTAGAAGAAATGCGCGCTAATGATTATAATTTAGGTGGCGAGCAATCTGGTCATATTGTTTTCCTAGACTATAATACAACTGGTGATGGCTTATTAACGGGTATTCAGCTTGTTAACATTATGAAATCTACAGGTAAAAAACTATCAGAGCTTGCTTCTGAAATGAAAATTTTTCCACAGCGTTTAGTCAACGTACGTGTAACAGACAAGCATGCTGTGACGGAAAATGCAAAAGTTGCTGCAGTAATCGCTGAGGTAGAAGCAGATATGGCTGGTAACGGTCGCGTGCTAGTGCGTCCTTCTGGTACTGAGCCACTTGTACGAGTAATGGTAGAAGCTGCGACAGAAGAAGATTGCGAGCGTTACGTAGAGCGTATAGCAGATGTTGTACGTACTGAAATGGGCTTAACGGAATAAATAGTTTATCTTCATTCAGTAGGTGGTAAATACCCACTGAATGAAGATAAAGCCTCCGGCGGATGTCACGGATTTTGAATTGTGCATGCACAATTCAAAATCCAGACGAAATTACACCAAGGCGAAATTTATCAACAACTCGATTTCCTTTCAAAGGAGGTCGGGTTTTTTTATTAGGCTCAGAGAAGTGATGGATAGAAAGGTAAGAGGTGTGGATAGAACTATTTTGTGCTTCAGGTATTGAAAGCCTTCCGACGAAATGAATGTTTTCAAAAAGAATGGGAACAGTAGTACAGAGTCACAATTACAGGGAGTGTTGTATTGCAATGGCTAAAATTGCTACGGTAATTACTAATATGTTCGAGGACGCCGAATTTACGAGTCCTAAAGGAGCGTTAGAAGCGGCAGGTCATGAACTAATAACGATCGATACGACAGCGGGCATTGAGGTAGAAGGTAAGCACGGAGAGAAAGTAAAAATTGATAGGGGCATCGATGAGGTAACGGCTTCTGAATTTGATGCATTGTTCATTCCAGGTGGATTTTCTCCTGATATATTACGTGTAGATGATCGTGTTGTGGCATTTGTAAAGGAGTTTATGGACGATATGAAACCAACCTTTGCTATTTGTCATGGACCTCAATTACTCATTACAGCAAAAACATTAAGTGGTCGTGACGCAACTGGCTACAAATCCATTCGAGTAGACTTAGAAAATGCAGGTGCAATTTTCCATGACGAGGAAGTGTTTGTTTGCCAAAAACAATTAGTCACAAGCCGCACACCGGAGGATCTACCAGCATTTAATCGAGAAATTGTGAAATTATTAGAGAGTGAAGAAGGCTAAGCTTAAAAGGCACAAGTGAATCTGCTTGTGCCTTTTATGTTTTAATTTCTTTCAGCAAATGTCTTTTGTACCGAAAGCGTAGCGACAGGTACAGAATTCTCCCACCTCTATAGTGGTGGGATTAATGCGAATTAAAGTTACTCTTCAGCGGGCGTCCAAACACCTGCTAAAATAGAGGAACTCAGTCTAAGAACGCCACGTCCTGTGGCAATTTATCTGTGCGAAAGCGAAGCGATAGCAACACACGACTGAGCGACCAACATCATGTTGCTGCCGCTACGTTGCACTACGCTTTCGCACAGAAAACATTTGTTGGCCCAAAGCCTCCGGCGGATGTCACGAAATCGGAAAGGAGTTCTTTTTGTTTAGGCTAGCAACCGGGCATGGAAAAAACATCATATATTTAATAGGAATTTCAAAATAATGCTTTATAGCAGATTGTTTGTCTACACTTTGTCACTAAAAAGTAGGATAAATAGGTGTTTTTTATAACGAAAATTTGACGTATAGCATATGATTGAGTATGATGGAGAAGTTGAATATGAGGTCCGACCTTATCATTTAACGAGAGCGCATAAGGAGGGAAGAACGCGCAAAATCGGAAAACAATTATAGCGCCTGAGCTGAAGAAATTGGACGAAGCTAACTTCAGCAGACGAGGTGGAGGTTTATCGAAAATTCGGCGGATGCCTCCCGATCGACATACCCGATTGTCACTTTTCATTTTGAAAGCATTTGAGTGATTGAATGTACAGAAAATGGAGAAGGTATAGTTAAAGCAATAGATAAATAGAAAATCTCACGTATCGAATAATTACTATTCAGATGGCTGAATGAGTGTAAGTTTATGTATGTATGAGTATGCATATTTTATTTACCTTCTTTCAACAGGTGTCCAAACACCAGCTAAAAGAAGGTAAAGCCTCCGGCGGATGTCACGGAGATCGGAAAGGAGTTCAATATAGGATGTTAGCCTAAAATCATCGCATCCATGCGATAACGGCTAACTGACCTGCATCGTGCAGGCCTAAGCACAAAGCCGATTCCGGACGCAATTATGCCGAGGCATAATTGATAAATAAGCATAGCTTTTACATTCATAAAAAAATTCGATAGGTTGGGGTCTAATTTGTCATTGCGTCAAATTGACGATATCGGAGGACAAGAAATTTATGTGTGGAATTGTAGGATATATTGGTGAAACAGATGCAAAGGAAATCTTATTAAAAGGTTTAGAGAAACTAGAGTACCGTGGTTATGACTCAGCAGGTATTGCAGTACGTAATGAAGATGGGGTAACAGTCTTCAAAGAAAAGGGACGTATTGCTGATTTACGTGATGCAGTAGACGAGGACGTTGCTGCAAAAGTTGGTATTGGTCATACACGTTGGGCAACTCACGGTGTGCCAAACCGTCTGAATGCACATCCTCATCAGAGTGCATCAGGACGTTTTACTTTAGTACACAACGGAGTTATTGAAAACTATCATTTATTACAAAAAACATATTTAAAAGGTATCCCGATGAAATCTGATACAGACACAGAAGTCATCGTGCAATTAGTAGAGCTATTTGTAAAAGAAGGTTTAAGTACAACTGAGGCGTTCCGTAAAACTTTATCTTTATTACACGGCTCATACGCATTAGCTCTTTTAGATGCAGAAGCGGCTGATACAATTTTCGTTGCGAAAAACAAATCACCACTTTTAGTAGGTGTTGGTGAAGGCTTCAATGTAGTAGCTTCAGATGCAATGGCGATGCTACAGGTAACAGATCAATATGTGGAGCTACACGATAAAGAAGTCGTAATCGTACACAAAGCTAGCGTTGAAATTACAAAATTAGACGGTTCATTAGTAGAGCGTGCACCATACACAGCAGAGCTTGATATGAGCGATATTGAAAAAGGTACGTACCCTCACTATATGTTAAAAGAAATGGATGAGCAGCCAACAGTTATTCGTAAAATCATTCAAGCATACGAAGGCGAGAATGGCGATTTAACAATTGACGCAAATATTTTAGAAGCATTACGATCAGCAGACCGTCTATATATTATTGCAGCTGGCACAAGCTATCATGCAGGTCTAATTGGTAAGCAATATTTCGAGAAAATGGCTGGCATTCCAGTGGAAGTTCATATTTCAAGTGAATTTGGCTACAATATGCCATTACTTTCAGAAAAACCATTGTTTATCTTTATTACACAATCAGGTGAAACAGCAGATAGCCGTCAAGTACTTGTGAAAATTAAAGAGCTTGGTTATCCAACATTAACAATTACAAATGTACCTGGCTCTACACTATCACGTGAGGCGGATCATACGCTTTTATTACATGCAGGCCCAGAAATTGCAGTAGCTTCTACAAAAGCATATGTAGCGCAAGTAGCTGTACTTGCTGTAACAGCATATGTAACGGCGAAAGCTAATGGCAAAGGCTTAGAATTCGATTTAAAACAAGAACTTGCGATTGCAGCAAATGGTATCCAAACAATTATCGATTCAAAAGATGTATTAGAGGATATCGCAGAGGACTACTTAAAAATCGCACGCAACGCATTCTTCATCGGTCGTAACATCGACTTCTATGTGAGCCTTGAGGGTGCCTTGAAGCTAAAAGAAATCTCTTACATTCAAGCAGAAGGCTTCGCAGGTGGCGAGCTAAAACACGGAACAATTGCCTTAATCGAAGAAGGTACACCAGTATTTGCCCTTGTCACACAAGAAGCAGTATCATTAAATATTCGTGGTAATGTTAAAGAGGTAGCTGCACGTGGAGCATACCCATGCATTATTGCCATGGCTGGCGTAGACGAAGACGGTGACCGTTTAGTAATCCCTCAAGTTCACGAATACCTAACACCACTTGTATCTGTAGTGCCATTACAGTTAATTAGCTATTACGCAGCACTACACCGCCGCTGTGATGTAGATAAACCACGTAACTTGGCTAAATCAGTGACGGTTGAGTAATTTTATGTAGCTACAGGCTTGTTATTGTCCATGTACAACTTAAACGTGACGCACATAACTTAGTCGTGATGTAAACAACTCAATCGTGATGCACACAACT
>NZ_JBYTDL010000045.1:0-11409 GCF_058791335.1 Lysinibacillus sp. EB271-A1-10B | reverse complement strand
ATTGTCCATGTACAACTTAAACGTGACGCACATAACTTAGTCGTGATGTAAACAACTCAATCGTGATGCACACAACTTAGTCGTGATGTGAAAACGGTTGGAAAATATAAAAATGAATAGTTTAGATTTGTAATAAAGTTGTTGATTAAATTAACGATATTAACCTTTATACGAGAACAAATCTAAAGAGCATGTTTTGATCAACCTTTTTTCAAAACATGCTCTTATTTAATGTGGCAGATTAAATTCTTTATAAAGAAGTTTGGTTACTTTCGAAACACTTGTTGTACTAAAGCACCCCGTTACTTTAAGTGTAAAATATCACAATGTTATCGATTTACAAAGTTTAAGTGACTAGGTAATAATTTAAGTGTATTTTTAAAACGAGTTTCATATAGAGTTTTTGGAAATTGCTTTAAATACTTCCCAGTAAGATAAGGCATCCACATATCGAGGGCAATGGAACTTGAAAAAGCTGCCGCCTGCAAAATACAGACGGCAGCTTCAAAAGGTTGCCTAGCTTTTTTTCAAAATGTCCTTTACAAAGGGTACACTTTAGCCCGGATAGGCTCATATTTAATTGGGAATATCAATCTTAAATTCCTCATACGTAATTGGTTTTGGAAACTTATAGGTTTTAATCTGCAAGCCTTTCTTCTTGCTTGCTGCAAATTCTTGCTTAAATGTATTACCCTCAATTCGCTCTGCTAATGGATTATCCTCTAGCAATAGGCTTTTCCCATTAGCATCCTCTAGCCATAATGAATTCCTTGAAAATTTATTGTCTACAATTACATCACTTTCGACATCAAAATACATGACAATTTTATCTTGTTCATGAATTATCTTTGTTACAAGAACTTTCCCAAATTCACCTTGATCGACGGTGAAAGGCAGAGTTTGTTCATCCAATGGTATGAATACTTCTTCCCAGCCTTTTTCCGACATAGGAATGGTGTAAGGAACAACTCTTACTTTTTTGCTGCCTTCTTTTAAAGGTGCATACAGAAAATTAAGCTTTGCTATTTCTTTTCCATTTTTGGTATCTCCAATACCACTTGCTGTTACCGTATCTAACACATTCCCATTATCATCGATCACGTAAAAGTTTAATGAATATGGATCAAGCTTATTATTCTCTTCATCCTTTACCACTTTCACATTAAGATCTGTTCCAGCTGGGCCAACTTTTAAAGAACTTATTTCTACTTCTGCCCCTTCGATGGTTTTCACTTCCTGCGGTCGAATCACTGTTACTTCATTTGATTGTTTCACGGGAAAATTAAATTCCCACTTGCCTGGAATCAGACCAACCGCATCAATTCTCAATTTTATATCAAATTCTTCCGGAAGTTCTTCAGTCGGCGTAATATCCATCGTCCCTTTATATTTCAGTGGTGTGACAAATTCTCCTGAATAACTGGAAATGAAATTGATTTCCTTCCCATTTACTTCAATCGTTGGATGTTCGATCTGACCAATTGCGAACAGAGATTCTTGAGTATATCCTAATGTTAAACGAGTACCGTCATAGAAAAATTCATTCATTGTTAACGTAATCCCATTGTCCTTTGAAGATTGGTCAACCACCTGAGTTAAGCCTGTTTCTCCTGCAATTCTTAGTCCCTCATCCCAAGAGTCGTTGAAAAAGGTTCCGATAATCGGAATATTAGAGGCAATCTTCGCCATTGCAGGAGAAACACTTGCTGACCCAATAAAAACGCCTAAGCCTAAAACTGCGGCACTTACTGCGGTACTTAGTGAATAGAAAACCACTTTTTTCTTTGACGTTTTTGTTCGATTTTCATTGATTGTATTTGCAATAATCGAATCAAGCTTATCAATTGGGACAGATACCTTATCCATTTCTTTTTTCAAATCTGGCCATTGGTTATTACTCATTAACATAATCCTCCTTTAATTTTTCTTTTAACTGATTAATCCCTCGATGGATATTTGTTTTTACTGTTCCTTCTGGACAATCTAGAACATCTGCAATTTGCTTAACCGTGTAATCCTTATAAAACCGTAGAATTAAAACCGTTTTATATTTTTCATCTAATTCCATAACAGCCCGAATTAAATCAGGATCTTTTTGATTTGACAGGTATGGAGCCAGCTTTTCTTCTATGCTTTCTCTCTCCATTGGAATAATTCTTTTCTTTTTGTTTAAAAGATCAATCGCTGAGTTGATAAGGATACGAGACAACCAAGTTGAAAAGTAACGTTCATCTTTCAGATACTTTATTGAAACAAAAGCTTTATATATAGTTTCTTGGAAAACCTCCAGTGCATCGTCTTCGTTTTTCATATAAATGTAGGCTATTTTATAAAGTTTGATCTTTTCATCCTCTATCAGCTCTTGAAAAGCTTTGTTACTTCCCTTTTTAGCACGCTGAACCTTCTTAATATCTTGCAAATTTGTGCGCCTCCTTTCCTCTAACTGTTAGACAAAACAGGGATGAATAACGTTTCAATTTTTTCATTTTTTTTGATTAAACAATTTTGTTCTCTAATTCTATCTTAAATGTAGATTCTTAGACGAAATATTCCTTTTCATACCGCGTAACATAAACGATCGTTTTTGTTACGGGTATTTTTTGGGTTGAAGATTTAACAGACCGAATTAAATCAGGATCTTTTTAATTTGACAGGTATGGAGCCAGCTTTTCTTCTATGCTTTTTCTCTCCATTGGAATAATTCTTTTCTTTTTGTTTAAAAGATCAATCGCTGAGTTGATAAGGATACGAGACAACCAAGTTGAAAAGTAACGTTCATCTTTCAGATACTTTATTGAAACAAAAGCTTTATATATAGTTTCTTGGAAAACCTCCAGTGCATCGTCTTCGTTTTTCATATAAATGTAGGCTATTTTATAAAGTTTGATCTTTTCATCCTCTATCAGCTCTTGAAAAGCTTTGTTACTTCCCTTTTTAGCACGCTGAACCTTCTTAATATCTTGCAAATTTGTGCCCCTCCTTTCCTCTAACTGTTAGACAAAACAGGGATGAATAACGTTTCAATTTTTTTCATTTTTTTTGATTAAACAATTTTGTTCTCTAATACTTATGAAATCTGGTTATATGCGCGTGTCCACTATGGATCAAAACTTGGACCGTCACGAATTAGAAAGAGGGTAAGGATTGCTCCCCCCAATCAGCTTGTAGAATTAGATTATAAATTGGCTGAATTAGATATATAAGAAAAAGGAGTTCAACTGAGATACATGTAATAATGCATTATCTCACTGAATGTAAAAAAGAGTAGCAAAAGCTACTCTTTTTTAATCAATGTTGATCATAATCATAACAAAAGCAATCCTTCTATAGAACTTGTAAATAGTCAGAATATTTGGTATTAATAATAGAAAGAAGTCGATTGGTGGTGATGATTTGTCGATTAATAAATATACTTGGACAGAAGAAAAAATTGCAAAATTCTATAAAGAAGGAAGAGGTTCAGGAGAGTTAAATCATTATGTCCCTTGGATTAAAACTCACGAAATACCAAGTAAAGGACGAGTACACCGACCATTGGGCTGGAAGACAAATAGAATTCATCATTTATTGTCTGATTTAGAACTTTCTTATTTTTATTATTTGGAATGGAGTCACAAGGTAATCGATATTAGAGAGCAATTCCCACTAAAGCGTGATAGAACTATGAATATTGCGTCAGAAAAGGGTATTAAACACCCTTTTGAAAATAAAACTCAAACAAATATTGTGATGACTACCGATTTTTTGATTACAATACGCATTAATAATGAAATTGTCTATCTAGCGCGGTCTATAAAACCCAGTAGTGAATTAGAAGACACACGAGTTTTAGAAAAATTAGAGTTAGAAAGACAATATTGGGCTGATAATAATATTGAATGGTGCCTAATAGATGAGAAAGTAATGTCACAGCAATTTATAAGCAATATGGGTTATATTCATGAATATTATTATCTAAAAGAAAAAAATGAAGAAACAATTAGTTTATACTTTCTTGAGTATTTAGCAAACGCTAAACGGTTAAATCCTCAAAATCTGTTAGTAACGTGTTGTAAAGAGTTTGATTCCCTATATAACCTTGAGAATGGCTCAGGAATTTATTATTTGAGACATTTATTTGCAAAACAATATATTTTAGCAGCCACTATGGAGAACCCAATTCAACCATTTAAAATAAATTTGACTGAAATTATTATAAATAAAGGAGGTATTAATAAGATTTATGATAATTCTATCGGTTAATGAACTTATTGTAGATATTGATTTGAGAATTACTTATAGAATCTTATGGATTGATAGTGGTTATGTGATTGCTTATGTAATTGATATTAATGATACAAAAGCTACTCCCTTTATTATGAACATTTCAGAAATTGAAGAACGAATAAATACCGCTAGTTATGTGGTGGAAGTAAGTAAAAGCATATCTTTGAAAAGAATTCCAACTCAAAAAGATATCGATCATAGAGATAATACCTGGGGGATTATTAAAGAAATAGTTAATCTGGAACCTGACATTTATATGAAGGAACGAAGACATAAATTAATTGAAAGTGCGATGATTAAACATAATGTAAAATCTCGAAATACTTTTTATAAAAACTTAAGAAAATATTGGCAAAGGGGTATGATTAAAGACAGTCTATTCCCAGATTACTCTTTAAATGAAACTGAATTAGTATATAAGAAAAAAACGGGAAGACCTAAAGCTAATGGAAGATCCGGTGTTATTATAACCACTGAAATTAAAAGCCAATTTGAAAAATCCTTAAAAAAATACTACTTAAGTACAAAAAAGCCCTCTTTAAAATTTGCTTATAAAATGGTGATCCGCGATTACTATACAAAATTTAAATATTACGATGAAGTAAATAATGAAAAGATAGTCCTGAAATCTGAAGAGGAAATACCTTCATTTAGGCAATTTGAATACTGGTATAATAAAGAGTTTAAAAATGATGAGGTAACAATAGCAAGGGAAGGATTAAAAAAATTCGAACAAAATTTTAGACAAGTTCTAGGTTCTTCAACAGCTGAGACACAAGGTCCAGGAGATATTTATCAAATAGATGCGACACCTAGCAATATATATTTAGTTAATCGCTTTAATCCTAATTGGATTGTAGGGAGACCCACAACTTATTTTATTGTTGATGTCTATACACATCTGATCACAGGTCTTTATGTAAGTTTAGAGAATGCTTCTTGGAAAGCCATGATGAGTGCAATTTTGAATGCATGTACTGACAAGACAGAATACTGTAAAAACTATGGTATAAACATATCGCAAGAAATGTGGCCTTCAATGCATTTACCTAACAATTTTATTGGGGATAGAGGAGAATTAGCAAGTAGTGGAGTTAATCACTTAATTGAAGGATTAGGACCGAGAATTAGTAATACACCACCCTATCGCCCAGATTGGAAAGGAATTGTCGAAAAATTATTTGATTCTTCTCAAGAAAAAATAAGACCCTTCCTTCCCGGATATGTACATAAAGACCATGGTGAGAGAGGAACGAAGGATTACAGATTAGAAGCAAGTCTTAATATTGAGGAATACACGAAAATATTGATAAATTTCGTTCTCTATTATAATAACAACTTTTATATGAATGATTATGTGAGAAGTGAAGAACATATAAGGGATAATGTAGAGCCAATACCTATAAAATTATGGGAATGGGGAGTTAAAAATGCAGCAGGAAAACTTCATAAACACGATATAAATAAGGTCAAATTTTATTTATTGCCAAGAGATCTAGCAACTGTAACTGAAAAAGGAATCAGGTATAAAAAGATGTTTTATACTACTCGGAGAGCCATAGATGAACAATGGTTTTCAAAGGCAAGAAGAGATGGAAGCTGGAAAGTGGATTTTTCTTATGACCCACGAAATATGAACAATATTTATTTACATTCCAATGAAGGGGATCTATATATTCGCTGTACACTTATAGAACATCAGGTGAGATATAAAGATAAGACGATAGAAGAAATTAATCAATTGTTAGAATATGAAAAAGATGGCCAAAAAGATTTTGAACATACTCAATTAGAAAATGAACTGAATTTTTACTCCAATATTGAATCAATTGTCAGACAGGCAGACAAGAAAAAAGAAGAGAAAATGGATAAAACCATAAGTAAATCTGAAAGAACAAAAAATATAAAGGAAAATAAGCGTAATGAGCGTAATCAAATGTTTGAAGAAATAGCTTTTAAATTAGAAGATAAAAAAGATGTAATTCCTAATACATTAGCAAAAAATGAATCTAATACAGAAGAAACACCTAAATTTTCTATAAAAAAATTATTTGAAAATAAAGGGAAATAAAAAAGATGAAAAACCTAATTCAATTAAATAATGGAGAATATGCCATAAGTGCGAAATATACTGATCAGGTTATAGCAGATTATCGTGATAATCCGTTAATAGAAGCTCTTCCTCCTATTCGATCAATTGAAGAAGCTTTTGTTCAATTAGGATATTTACCTGAATATGATGAAAATGAAATTCAACTTTCTGCTCATTATCGATACCATTCACTTACAAGATTAACTCGTTTTTATCAACCATTAGAGAAAACGTTAGAGCTAGAAATACGATTCTCAAGATTATTAAGAGATGGTTATGTATATAGAAACCCAAGAAATAAGACTCATGCTGAAACATTAATCGAGTTACATCGAAGATTGGAAAATAAAGAGCCATTAGGGCTTCCTCCTGATATCAGAAAAACAGCTTCTAGTTTATCAATTATAGGCTTTTCTGGTATGGGTAAATCATCAGCTATTGAAAGAGTTTTATCGTTATATCCAAAGGTAATTATTCATAAATATCCGTTAAATATTATGCAGGTCCCCTGGCTAAAGTTAAACTGCCCTAATGACGGATCACCTAAAACCTTATGTTTGGATTTTATTACAAAAATGGACGGTATATTGGGGACAACTTACTTTAAGCAAGGACTTAAAAGAGAGTCGCTGAGTTATTTAATTATACACATTGGTCAATTAGCGAGAGCGCACTTTTTAGGTGTATTAGTAATAGACGAAATTCAGCATATGCTTACTGCAAAATCAGAGGTTTCGAATAGCATGATGAATTTTTTGGTCACTTTAGTTAATGAAATTGGTATTCCAATTGTCCTGATTGGTACTACTAGGGCAAAGCAATTACTTCAAGTGAATTTCCGGCAAGCCAGGAGGGCTGGAGGTCATGGAGAGCTAATCTGGGAACAAATGAAGAAAGATGACAATTGGGAAGTACTATTAAGTAGTATGTGGGAATATCAATGGACTAAGGAAAAGGTAGAGCTAACTAAAGAGTGGCAAGATGTTCTTTATGAGGAAAGTCAAGGTATTGTAGATATAGCAGTAAAGTTATTTATGTTAGCGCAATCAGAAGCTATAGAATCTGGAATAGAGAAAATATCCACTAGTATGATTAGCCAAGTTAGCAAAAAGTATTTAAAAATGACACGTAAAATGCTTCAAGCTTTAAAAGAAGGAAATTTAGACGAAATAATGCATTATGATGATATAACACCGTTTGACGTTGAAGATTTTCTTTTACAAAGAGAAAAATCGGTTAATATGAGGGATTTAATAACTAAACAAAAAGAAAATATTGCAGCTAAAAGAGAAGAGAAAGAAATCTCAGTTTTACAAAAGGTTATCTTAACATTAATTAACCTTGAGGTTGAAGCTAAATATGCAGAGACAGTAGCGAAAAAAGTAATTAAAGAAAATCCACAAATTTCTTCCCAAGAGGCTGTTCAATTAGCATTAACAACTATTAACCAACATGTTCAATATGAGAATGAAAAAATGAAAAATAAAAAGAGTAAAAGGTCAACGAATATTATCTTTAAAATAGTCGATAATGGTCGCAAAGAGAAAAATTCAGCGCATGACTCCTTAATTAATAAAGGGTTAATCATAGCCCCCTTCTCTGATAAAAAACTATTTTAGGACGGGATAATATTGATTGGTTGGTTTCCATATCCATTTGAAGATGAGTTACTTTATAGTATTTTCGCTAGATATTCCACTAAAAGTACCGAGTTAAGTTTAAGAAACACACTTAAAAAATTATTCAATGATAATCGATCTAAATTAACACCTGATTTCCCATCTAATTTGGCGATGGTAATGGGACAGTTACGTTTTTTTGAATATATCGATTTTGAGTCTCTATTGTTTAAACATACGCCATTTTATTACTTTACAAACTTTCTTATTAGTTCTGATAAAAAATCAATTATTGAAGCAGTTAAAATAAAGAAAACGAACAACATTCAAATGATAATAGGGCAGATTCAAAGTAAAGTGAAAGAAACTAAATACTTTAAATACTGCCCTTCTTGCCTTAATAATGATATACAAGAGTTCGGTGAGTCTTATTGGCGAATATCCCATCAACTCCCTAGTGTATTTATTTGCTTACAGCATAATGAGGCTCTACATTTTAGTTCTGTACTATATAGAAACAAAAATTCACAGTTAGTAACACCGAATAAAAATAATTGCATCCCATCTATCGATACCAAATGTATTGGAAATAATGTAACTTTTGCAGAGATTAATCACTTAATTAATATTGCCAATAATAGTAAAAAGCTGTTGATGAAAGATATAAATATTAACTCCTTAAAGTTAGTGTCTCTGTATAAAGGCAAGCTAAGAAAAAAAGGATTAATCACAGCAGGCGGTCATGTACGACAAACCGATTTATATAATGAATTTATGAAGTTTTATGGTATGAACATTTTGGGTTATTTTCAATCAGTCCCTTTTTTAGATCGAGAGTCTTGTTGGTTAAAAACCATTACACGTAAACATCGAATATCCTTCCACCCTGTAAGGCACTTATTATTAATGAATTTCTTAGAGATAGAAATTAATACTATTGAAATGGATTATTTTGAAAGTCCATTTGGAAAAGGTCCTTTCCCATGTTTAAACCCTGCTGCAGAGCATTATAAAGATTTAGTAGTGAATAATCTAAGTATAAAGAGATGTACTGAGACAGGAAGACCAATTGGAATATTTAATTGTAAATGTGAATTTAAATATACCCGTTTGGGCCCAGATACTTTACAAGAATGTATGTATGAATACAGGTTTGTTAGAAATTTTGGTAGTGTATGGAGAGAGAAATTGTTCCAGTATATTGATAACGAACATTTAAGCTTTAGAAAAGCAGCTAAATTATTGAAAGTAGATGTTGGAACAGCAATTAAGTATTATAAACAAAATAAAAATGAAGATGAAGTAAATAAAAAATCGATAAATATAATAGACTATCGCTGTACTTGGTTACGAACTAAAAAAGAGAATCCAACATATTCAAAAACCAAATTAAGACAACTAAATCCTAATATATATTCATGGCTATATAGATATGATAAAGAGTGGTTAAATTATAATTCACCAGCGTCAATAAAGAGTACAAAAATAGTATCAAGAGTAAATTGGTGTGAAAGAGATTTGGAAATACTGAATCTGATTAAGAGATATTTATTAACTATAGATAATGATACAAAACCAGTGCGTTTAACAAAAAGGCATATAGGGATTGCGATTGAGAAATTAGCTTTAGTCGAAAAGAAGTTAGAGAAAATGCCTTTAACAAAAGAACTACTTGAATCAGTAACTGAATCGAATAAACAGTATAGAGAACGACTTAAGATGTGGAGAATAAAACGTTTATGAGGTGATTACATGAACTCATTCTTTCCAATTATTCAAGAAGATGAATTACTCTTTAGTTTGTTTGCCAGATACCATGAGAGGAGTCTAAATAAGAATGAAAAAATTACATTAACTGAATTAGGTTCACCTAGGATAAATCCTCTGCTACCAAACAATATACAAAATTTTATTGAAACATTAGGACCCTTTACACAAGATAAGGAGTATTATTTGATTTATCATACTCTATTTAATTACTATTGTAATTTTCTCCCTCCTATTCAAAGTAAAGATTTACTCCATTATATGACTTATGGCTTAAAAGAGAAAAAATCAAATGTAAAACCCCAACTATTGAGTAACTCATTTACTTTAAAGTTTTGCCCTAATTGTGTTCGGGATGACATTAAAAATCTTGGTGAATCATATTGGAGGTTGTCCCACCAATTACCCACAAGTTTAATTTGTTTAAAACATGATGTTATTTTGGAAAATTGGAATTATAGCGAAAGTAAAACTTCATTGAAAACATTAAAAATTAGAGATTTAAGTACTGGGGTATTTGAGGAATCCTCGAATAAAACAAGGTTTTATGCACGTAAATTTGCAAAACAAAGTTTGGAGTTAAATAAGGAAAAATCGAATTTGTATTTTAAATTTAGGTACGGTAAGTTCTACTTGGTTTTAATTGCAAATGGATATGTAAATTCTACAGGACAAGTTGATGTATTAAAACTTAGGTCAGATATAGAGAGTTACTATGGAAAAGAATTAATGAAACTGGCAAGATTTAATGAACGGATATTTGAGCAAATTGTAGAATACCCTCTAATATGTAATATACATTTCACCTATATTGAGACATTATTTTTTATTAATTTCTTTTTTAGCTCTTTATCAGATTTTATGAAATGTAATTTAACTCTCCCAACAGGAGAAACAGGACCTTTTCCATGTTTGAATTATTTTTGTGAAAGCTTTAATCAATGTAATATACAAGATGCTAAAATATATTTTGATAAGCAAAAAAGAAGGTTAATCATAAATTTCAAATGTGTTCAATGTAATTGTGAATATGACAAGATTTTCAGAATTAAGGATTGGCACTTGATTGAAACATGGTTTTATAAAACAGAAGAATGGAAAATCAATGTATTATCATTAATCTATAATAAGGGTCTTAGCATAGAAACAGTTTCAAATAAATTACATATCAGTTCAATTGAAATTGAAGAGTTACTTAAAGAAAATAAAAGAGAGAAATGGTTTAAACCAGAGGACTTATCAATATTGTCAGAGACCCCTATTAATTGGATAAAAAGAGATAAACAAGTGCTATTATATTTAAAATCAATTGTTAGTAAGGGTATAATGTTTGAAAAATCTAAAGTGTATTCATGGATTTATTTGACACTTGATAGGACAAATATAAAAGCCGAACTGCAATATCTTTTGAAAACAAATGAATACATAGAAAAGCATAAATTGTTTGATGAATATCTATATAATAAAAGTAAATAAGGTACGACTTAGAATAGATGTTAGAAAAAGCGTCTTGAGTGTTTTAAAGTTACGTCACGATTAAGTTGTGGTTAAAATAATTTGATTTTTAAAATCACATCACGATTAAGTTGTATTTTTATAATTTTGTCTTGCGTAAGAATCTGCGTTTGCAGTGAATTTACATTACGACTAAGTTGTGTTTAGACA
>NZ_JBYTDL010000044.1:0-19802 GCF_058791335.1 Lysinibacillus sp. EB271-A1-10B | reverse complement strand
GATTAGCTCAAATTGTTTTGCTGGCATCATGTTTGATGTCCAAAATTTTGTTTCGTTCACCAACTCAAGGTTAGCTATTAAAAACTTTATTGATTACGTTTTGCTTGTTCAGTTTTCAAGGTTCATTGTGTTGCTGTTTTCTCAGTAGCAACTTTTATATAATATCATGTCGCAAACTCGCTGTCAACAACTAATTTATTTAATGTAGATGTTGTTTTCAGTTGTTATCTTAACGACTTGTATAATATTACACCCATAATTCAAAAAGGTCAACACTTTTTCTGATAAAATTTTATACTTTTTCATTTCATTGAAAAGCTTCCTATATAATAATTGATTTAATTCAGTTTAATTCTTAAGCGTTCCAACTAAATCACACTTATTGAAAGGTGATTAAATGAGAAGTACATTGTCTTTTCACGATTATAAGTGAACGACTTTTTTAAAAGAGAAGTTAAATGTAAGTATAAATTAAACAAAAAGACTCTTTCCTTTTGATGTAATTCCATTAATACTAATAGATGACCACTATGCGAAAAGGAGTTATGTAAAAATGTCCTATATGAACAAAGATCTTGCTCGTACATTAGAACAACAACATAAGCGAAGTGTTAGAGGTTTGTTTTTAAAAATCCAAGACTTAAATAATAATTGTACATTATTAAGAAAACGACTTGAACTACATATCGATTTAGCAGTTTATAAGCATGCTATTGATTATGTCAATCAATTCGTTTCCCATACAACCATCATCAACTTGAAATTCATTACAAATACACAAAATTTAGAAGTCGTTGTGTTACATACACTTTTATTAACGTATATAGTAGAAAACGAAGATTCGTATACTTTTGAATATGAACATAAATTACTCCAAGGGTATATTCATGAAATATTTGCGTTAAACGATCATGCCAAAGCACTTTATACAAATCACCAGGAAAAGATGCTTCATTATATGGAATCTCAACCAACATAAAAAGACGATCTTCGTAGCGCATTACTACTCGATCGTCTTTTATTTTATTTATTTTCGTCTATTAAACCTTTAATAATCATTGATCGAACTGGTAAGAACTGCTCTCCTGTATCACCATAAGTGAGAATGACATCATCACCTTCTTGTAAATAAATCGCAAGTGGTTCGGTTTCCGAGCTTACCAAATAGTTTTCTCCATTATTAAGTAATAATGATACAACTGTATAGTCACCAAGACGTTCCTTGTAGACGCGAAGCACCTTTCCACTTACATTTTTCTCTTCAGCCTTTGAACTTCCTTCTACTGTACTTCCTCCACGACTTAAGGCTGTCTTATATAATTTCAAAGCCTCTTTAGGAGTCGGCGCATAAACGGAAATTTCAGGATTTGCCGCAGATACAATGAAATAATTTTGTAAGAAACCATTTGAATCAAGCACCGCAGTTAGCCAGCTAGCCTCACCGTAAAAGTTATACAACACTGGCATTTCTCCAGACCATTTCTTCTCTATAAATTTCTTCTCAATAATTTGCAAGTTACCTTGTGAATCCATATAAGAAGCGTCTAAATTTCCAGTGTAATAAGTTGCTTGACCTGTTCGGGCATTTGTTAACGAATAGCCAAGCATTGAATCGACACCTTCTTTAGGGCTCGTAAAGTCTGTGAAATAATACATATCGCCCTTCTCATCAAAAATTGGGCTAACATTTGCCTCTGTTCCCTCATCTGAAGGAAGTTTCACATCTTTCTTACCAAACTTACTATTCCAAAATCCGTGTACATAGTTACCGAAATAACTATTTTGTAAACTTACTGTCTCTGGAGAAACCGCTCCATCAATAAATTCTGGGACATCCTCCAGCTTGATCACTTCCGACTTTCCTGATAGCGCATCTACAAGCACGATCCCTTTTACATCAAAGCCATTACGTGCTGAAATAAATTCACCATATGAACGGATGTAGTATGGTTTACCTTCATCATCTATTTCAAGTTGAACATCCCCGCTAAAAATAAGGAATGGATGTTGTAAACGTATATGACGCTCTAAATTTGAGTTTAAATAAGCAGACGGTACATACTTCATTTCCTGCTCAACAAATTTAGGATTATCCGCTGAATCCGTTGCACTCATTATAAAGTAACCAGGAGTCGTTCCTCCATTAAACCATTTAAAGAAACCAGAAAACTCAACTGGTGCTATATAAACATACTCGCCATTCACTTTTTGAATTTGCAAGCGCCCTAACTCGTAATAACTCGTATTCGGTACTTGCCCGAACGCTTTTTTCATCTTATTACGTGCAAATTTAGGAGGCACACTAGCTGGGGTTTGTGTTTCATCGAATGGTTTTATTTCAACCTTTTCCTTCATTTCAGCTGATTTAAATTTTTCATTCGCGTTCCATAAAGGTGCTGATAATACAAACACCGCAACTACTAAACTAGCTAAAAATAAAACACCCTTTATTTTTCTTTCAGTACCACTTGCAAGAAGTGCGCCGCCTAATGTTAATAATATAATAGCGGGCCAAAAAGCAAGCCAGTTTACATCCATTTTTGTCACATAAACTGTTATGCTAGTAGCTAAAAATCCTAGCACAAATACACCTATAAAGAAGTATCCAATTACCTTTTTAGATCCGTCTTCTCGTTTTTTCGTTATAAGCGGTGTTAATAAAACACTCGCGATTAATCCAATGACTGCCGAAGCTATTAATAGCTTGGTCATTTCGTTCACCCTCTCTTATCTACTGTCCACTTATTTACGGCTACATACTAAAAAAGTTTCATTCATACGATGAGTATAGAAACCCCTTTGTAGATTTCCTTTACAAAAGAATAAAGGAAATTCTGACATAGATAAAGAATTTCAAAGAAAAGGAGATGAGAAATTTGTCTAAAAAAATTTTATTAACATGTATTATTTTGTTTGGTCTTTATTATATTTTTTTCTTTTCCCATATTACAGAAAGCTTGATACTTATCTTTAAAGTCATACCAATGCTGTTAATCATTATTTTAGCCGCTTTACCAAAAAATTTAGGTATTAAAAAGTATCAATTACTGATTATTATCGGACTCGTATTTTGTATGGTCGGTGATTATACGCTACAGTGGTTTCTTATTGGGCTATCAAGCTTCTTAATCGGGCATATTTTTTATATTTTCGCCTTCTTATCTACTAATGAACGACAAGTACCTAACTGGGCGAAGATTGTTTTACTCGTTTATGGGGTGAGTATGGCTGTGTGGATTGCAGGTACAGTGTTTTCATCAGGAGAAGTCGCGCTTGGTATCGCGGTCATTGCCTATATTTCGGTCATATTAACGATGGGTTGGACTGCGATTCGAACAGGTTCTAAATTTGCAACGATTGGGGCTCTACTATTTATCTCATCAGATTCCTATTTAGCTATTAACAAGTTTGTTATGCCCTTACCATTTTCACACGAGGTAATTATGTTGACCTATTACGGTGCCCAAATACTAATTGCGTTAAGCATCCTTCAATATTCCGAAATCCGAAGTAAAGTGTTACAATAATATCAATTATGCCTTGGTATAATTCCGTGACATTTACCAGAGGCTAGCGGATGTTTGAACACCCGCTGAAAGAAGTTAAACATACACACTAGGAGGCCATACTTATGAAAGAACAAGTAATTGAGCGTTTAATTCGTTATGCAAAAATTGATACACAATCTGATTTCACAAGCGAAACAACTCCTTCAACACAAAAGCAATTTGACTTATTGCATGTACTAAAAGATGAACTAGCTGCAATAGGCTTAACTGATATTACATTAGATGAAAATGGTTATTTATTTGCGACACTCGAAGCAAATACAGATAAAAATGTGCCTACTATTGGTTTTCTAGCACATGTGGACACTACAACAGATTTCACTGGCACAAACGTTAATCCAAAGCGCATTAACAATTATGATGGTGGAACGATCCAACTAAATGAAAATCTAGCGATGTCGCCAGCAGATTTCCCAGAGCTTAAAAATTATGTAGGTCAAACGTTAATTACAACGGATGGTACGACATTATTAGGCGCTGACGATAAAGCTGGTATCGCAGAAATTATGACTGCCATGGAGTACCTAATAAAAAATCCTTCTATTAAACATGGTAAATTACGTGTAGCGTTTACGCCTGATGAAGAAATTGGTCGCGGTCCTCATAAATTTGATGTAGCTGCCTTTGGAGCAGACTATGCTTATACGATGGATGGCGGACCACTTGGCGAGCTACAATACGAAAGCTTTAACGCAGCAGGTGTAAAGGTTGTGACAAAAGGTACGAGTGTACACCCTGGTTCTGCGAAAAATAAAATGGTCAATGCTATCACAATGGCGATCGCCTTCCAACATGAAATGCCTACTGATGCCGTACCAGAAAAAACGGACGGCTATGAGGGCTTTATTCACTTAATGGGCTTTAACGGTGCGATTGAACATACTGAGCTTTCTTATATCGTCCGCGATCATGACCGTCAAAAGTTCGAGGCGAAAAAACAATTAATGCTTGAGGCTGCAGCAAAAATTAAAGCTCAATATGGCGAGGATGCTTTAAACATTACAATAGAAGATCAATATTATAATATGGGTGAAAAAATTGAACCTGTAAAAGAAATTGTTGACGTTGCACGCATAGCAATGGAAAAGTTAGATATTACTCCGATTACATTACCAATCCGCGGCGGTACTGATGGTTCACAGCTTTCTTACATGGGCTTACCAACACCAAACATTTTTGCAGGCGGCGAAAATATGCACGGTAAATTCGAATATGTATCTGCGGAAACAATGGAAAAAGCAACACAAGTTATTATTGAAATCGTACAGCTCTTTGAACAACAAGGAAAATAGTAATGAAGAAGGGTTCACCCCCTTCTTCCTATTTTCTATAAACAGATGACTGAATTTTCAAATTAAACGAAGGACTTTGAGGTGACTGTAATGAAAGAAATTGCATTAGGCATTTTGGCCTCTCTTTTTTTTGCTGTTACATTTATATTGAATCATGCAATGGAAATGCAGGGAGGTAGCTGGTTATGGAGCGCATCCCTACGCTATTTCTTTATGCTACCGTTTTTACTTGCAATCGTCTTCTACCGAAAAGGCTTTTCCCAACTATCAGGTGAAATGAAAGCACAGCCTGTAGGTTGGCTTCTTTGGAGCTTTATTGGGTTCGTATTGTTCTATGCCCCACTGACATTTGCAGCAGCATTCGGTCCAGGATGGCTCGTTTCCGGAACGTGGCAATTTACAATTGTCGCCGGCGTATTACTTGCTCCCCTATTTGTTTCAGTAGTAGCCGGGAAAACAGTACGTCAAAAAACACCACTTATTTCATTACTAATTTCATGTGTCATTTTAGTCGGCATTTTACTTATCCAAGTACCACAGGCACAATCTGTTCCATTTAAAAGTTTAATGCTTGGCATTTTACCTGTTGTCATCGCTGCTTTTGCGTACCCTCTTGGTAACCGCAAAATGATGGAAATCTGTGGCGGACGCATCGATACATATCAACGAGTTCTTGGGATGACCATCGCCTCGATGCCCGCGTGGATCATTCTAGCCATTTATGCAATGGCAACGGTCGGGCTCCCTTCAAGCAGCCAAGTCATACAATCATTACTTGTAGGTATAAGCTCTGGTGTCATCGCCACTACTTTATTTTTCATTGCAACTGACCGTGTTCGCGATCATCAAGGCAAGCTTGCAGCAGTCGAAGCAACACAATCAACTGAAATACTCTTTGTCATTATTGGTGAAGTGTTGTTACTCGGCATCGCATTCCCAACTCCAATTGCTCTCGCGGGTCTAGGTGTCATCATTGTTGGCATGCTATTACATAGCTACTATACGATGATACTAGGAAAAAAGAGTGCTGTTCCTAGCAGTAGCTCTACTGAAAGATTGGAAATTTAAAAAAGTACATTACTAAATGTAATGTACTTTTTTTATTCTAGAGACACTTATATATCATTGTTTTTGATGTTCCTACTATTTCATAATCTTTGAAGCCTAGTTTTTGATACATATTAATGGCCGTGTCATTTTCGAGGTCTACACTAAGTGAAATGGTATTGTATCCTTCATCCTTTGCTTGTTGAATTATTTTATGCATCAGTAAAGTTCCCACTCCTCTCCCTCTTACTTCTTTCAAAACAGCCATTCCTATTTCAGGCGTATTGCCATCAATATAACCATAGCTTTTATTATTGTTATTAAACAACCTATACCAGACTGCACCAACAGTTTTATTTTCTGCGTCAACCGCAATCAATACTTTATCTCCCTTTCTCCCCCAACCTTCATGATATTTCCTTATGCCAGGCGCGTTGAGCAAAACTTCTTTTGATGGTTTATTCTCAACAATATGAATAGACTCATATAACATATCTAGAAAGAACTCAAACTCGTTTTTATCACCTTCGAAGTTTCTAATATAAAACATGAAATAATCACCCCTCTTTATTAAGGAATATTATATATTAAATTGTAATTTTTGGTATAATTATAAGGAGTTAAATGTTTTTAAATGTACGCACTATATATTAGCATTGATTGGAGTGGCGACTGGGCGACTCCTCGGGGATCAGCGTCACAGATGAGACCCTGAAGCGAAGCGAAGCGGCTCATCGGACGCCCCCAGGAAAGCGCTCAGCCGGAACGGAAATCAACTCGACTTTATGGTGGGGATAATTTCATTTTTAAAGGAATACTTTGAAGATTTATCGGAACATAATCTCATTTTATCGGAACAATTTCAGCTTTTATCGGAACAATCACGGTTTCAATAAAAAAAGACGACTCAGTCACAATGGAATGAGTCGTCGAGAGATTTTACGTTCCCAAAAAATGAGGGGGGTTTTAGGAGCGCTTTATCATGAACTAGCAAACTTCTGGAGAAAAGCAGCTAAAGTTCATCCTCTCTACACTGTATTGTAGACGAGGAATAATCTTTATACGATAATGATAATCATTATCAATTATAAAGTCAACAGAAATCTGAAAATTTCTTAAAGTTTTTTTAAAAATTTCTTCCGCCAAAAGAAATTAATGTCACAATGCCTTCTTCAGCGAGCGACGGAATTGCCATTGCTTTAGCTGAAAATGTAGGAAACAACCTATACAAAAGCCTGCAATTGCTATCGATGAAGCTACAGCAACCATTCCCGTAAAGATATAGCCAACTACCTGCCATTTAAGACAGTAACCTAAAAATCCACCTGCTAAACATAAGCTAGCAATACTGGAATTAAACTTTTGCTGCTGCGCATCCTCTGGTATATATGTAGATGGTGCCTTTTTTAGAAACAGCTTCCCTACTCGAATAATAGGATTAACATTGCATAATACACCAAGTAAATTTGCTATTAATGGTATTGCTAAAATCCAAAAGATGCCTGATATCCACGTTAGAATGACGCTTATAAGAATCGTCCATTGATTGAGTCGAACGAGCGGCCTTGGAATTGCATGAGGCTGTGACATTTAAAAACCTACCTTTCAGATATGTTTAATGCATTTTACTATATTGCAATCCATTTGTGAAGCAAAAATGATTAATTTATAATAAACGTAACAGATGATTGAAAGAAAAGGTGATGACCATGCCAGCATTAACGATGGATCAAGTTCGACAATTGAATTCCTATAGCATTTATACGACAGAACCAAAGCGGACATTATTTACATTAGCTGATATACATAAAGACTTTTACCATCCTGATTTTTTAAACCTGATGATTGGTATTACAGATGCAGCAACGGAAACAGCCGCTATTTCTCACTTTGCACGCCGCTACGGTATGTTTTTTGCTATGCAACTTTACATGCTCGCCGCCTATGATGAGGTTTGGAACGGTAAACCGATCGAGCTTCGTTTTGATGCAGCAAAAGAATTCGACAGTTTTACAGTTGCAATGTTTGTTAACCCAAACGATTGGCGCTATGTCGAGGAGGAAGAACGTCAAGCCGTTATTGAGAAGATTCTATATGATGGGCACGTTATCGTTCAGCAGCTTCGTAAAGTAACATCTATTTCCCCTCTCACTATTTGGGAAAACTTCTTTGGATATTTACTTTGGCACTATCATATATTGCTTTCTAATCCTGGTCTTGCTGATCAAGCAATGGAGGATATTGAAACTTTAGAGGACCCTAAAACATGGGCTCGTTTCTCCAACAAATCTTGGTGGGCCCAATACACAGGAGGTCAAAGCCCCACTAATTTAGTGAACGTCCCAGTACGAAAATCATGTTGTTTTTCTAAAGACATCCCTGGTTTAATGGCTTGTGGCTTTTGTCCGATTAAATAAAAAAGCCTTACCTCTCATATTAAAAAGAATCCAGTTTGATCAATCTTTTATTCAAACTGGATTCTTCTTTTTATTTTTGTAGCTAATATTAACTTTTTTACTATTACTAAAAAAAGTTAAAACTTTTCCCAATCTGAGTCGTCTCTTTAGTGCGCGATATCTTACGGAGGATCAAAATGATTAATCAAAATCCATTTGAGGTGATTGAAGAGATTTACGAGGAGCATTACACATATTTGCGGAATTTTTTAATTGGATTAACTAAAAGTTATGACGTAGCCGATGACATCATCCAAGAGTTATTTGCAAAAATCTTAACAGATCCATTAAAAATTCAAGAAGTTACTTTTATGAAAAGTTGGTTAGTAAAGGTGGCTAAAAATACACTTCTCGATCATTACAAAAAAAGAAAACCCGAGCTGTTTCATGATGAAAGTGTAATTGAAAACTTATTAATTGATAATCAAACACCCGAATCAAAGGCAATTATAAATTCCCAAATTATTACTACTTTAGGTTATTTATCGACGAGTGATAAGGCCATTTTTTTAGCAAAGTTTCATTATGGTTATGATTACCAAGAAATAAGTACACTTTTGAATATACCTATCCCTACATTAAAATCCAAAATATTTAGGATGAGAAAGCAGATGGCTAGAAAGAGGTGAAAAAGATGGTGGATTCTCAAAAGATTCATATTCTTTCGCGGGAGTTAATCTCTGTATTTGATGAGTTAGAACAAGAGACAAAAGAAGTAGTTTTGGAACATATCCAAGACTGCAATGAGTGTAAGCAATTATTTAATGAATTAGCTGAGGGAAATTATCCGATGTTAGAATTGAGTGAAGAAGTAAAAATAAAGCCATTGAAGAAATTAGTTCAGTTTAATCATGGCCTTAAATGGTTATTTATTTCCATTAGAGCGCTCATTTTATTTTATATCCTATATTCTTCTTTCCATTTTTACAACTGGGAACTGTCTGCTGATGCGGCCATTAAATATATCAAAAGTGCCACTTTCCTGTTCTATTTCCCAGCAGCTATTTTTTTAGCAGTATTCACGATGACCTTTTTTACCAAAAGATGGGTTTTATTCTCAATTCTTTTTGATTTAGGGATTATATTTTTTTTAGACACATTGATATCGATTTTCTATTAATACATGGGGTGAACGAAATGGGAATGATAGTTTTAGTTGGTTTCATTTTAGGGGCAAGTATTTTCCTTTTTACTTTAATAGCTTTGAAAAAAACAGGAAAGTTCTACTTGGCTCCAATTGTAACATTTTTAATTGCTGTGCTTACTGTCCTATACGGATTGTTCAAAGTGGGAGGCTTTGAAGGGATGGGTTTTGGAATTATTGGAGTAGGCATTTTGACAGCTGCCATAAGCGGGACATTGTTACTTCCTTTCATGAAAGGTATAAAACAGTCTGAATTTAATAAAGTGGATAAATCAATTTTATTGATAGTCCCAGTCCTTATTTTTGCTATTATTGGTTGGACGATTACTTCAAATAAAGGTTATTGGGTCAATGAAGAAGGTGTTATAGAGGCTGGTAACGATACTTCCTCCTACTACGAGGTATCTACGATTTCTGAAGGAATGAAACAAATCCATATTCAATTAGGCGAGAAATATGAAGGAAAGCGTCTGGAAGTAAAAGATGTAAAGACCATAGGGAACACTGAAATCACAGTTAAAGTTGTCGATAAGGGAAATGCAAATGAGGGGCTCCCATTTATAGAGATAGGTCTAAATAAAATTGTTGAGCCGTTAGTGGTCCAAACAACTGATGGAGAGATAATCAATTCTAAATCTATTAACTAAAAAAACTACTTTAATGTAGTATAGTTAAATACCCTACCTCGAAAATTAATCAATTAACCCCGTCCTAATTCAGAACGGGGTTGTGTTTGTTCGAGCCTTTAAAATTAAATAACTTTATTGGTTTTTAATCGTGGCTATAATACTATTTGGGATCAGCTGGTCACTCATACTTGTGATGAGAAGATTGACGCCAAGCCCGCTAAAAGCGCCAACTCACAGCTTAATTTATATATTATTCTTTTGCCGATAAGGTAAGGCTTTTTACTATTATTTATTTTTCATAAACGACGAACCAATCATCTTGATCCTCATACATAGAAGTACCTGTATAACCCTGTTTCAAAAGCTGTTGCTGACCAGCCGTATCATCCATCGAAATCGTCATCTTTTCTGTAAAGGTTGGTAACTCTTGTCGCAAGTCTTTATAGAAAACATATCGCAGCTTATCTACATACTTAATTTTCAATCCCTTTACGACTAATCCTTGAGAAAATTTATCTTTCAAGCTAGGGATATTATATGGCTTGACCGTTGAACATACATAATCATATTTTGCTAAATCGATATGACTCATGACAATTTGGGCTAATGTTTTTTGTAATCCGTAGCCACGATATGTCGGTGAGACATTCGATATTTCTTGGTATAAAACTTTATGAAATTCATCCTCGCCAATCTCACAGTCATAGCCAAGGTGCTCGTCATCGACAGGTGGGTTCAATAGTGCACGAAAGGCGATTAACTCCTCCCCTACGTAAGCACCTATCATCATGCCATTGTCGCTTAAAATATAGTCAAATTCCTCCGTGCTTAATGGCTGTAATATACTTTGGTCTGCTAATGATTCATAAACCTCAAGCTGCAATTTTTCAATTTCTTGCATATGTTGAAGATTTAATGTTGTAACAAAAAACGGCGTTTCCCCAAGCATACCTTCATAAATTTTCTCCATTTCGCCGCCTCCTTAGTCTGTTACAATTGTTGAGAACTTACATAATTCTTTAAGGATCTCTTCATCTACGTCGACACCTAATCCTGGTTTTTCATTTAAACAGATAAATGGAACATCATAGTGTAAGTTTCCGACATCCTTAGAGAACTTTAATGGACCTGTTAATTCTACACTTGTCATTATTTTTTTAGAGAATGCTACGTGGAAGCCAGCTGCTGAACCAACGGATGATTCTACCATTGAACCGATTTGACATTCAATGCCTGCCATTTCAGCCATAACTGCTAGTTTCATAGCAGGATAAATGCCACCGCATTTCATTAATTTAATATTAACTTTATCTGCAGCACGCTTTGCGATAATTTCACGCATTTCACGTACACCGCGAAGTCCTTCATCAATCATTAATGGAACATCAGATTTTAACTTCACCTCTACCATTCCATCAATATCTTCACTATCTACTGGCTGTTCTAACCAATCGATATTCAGATCTTTCAATGCACGTAAACCTTGTAATGTAGTGGACGCATTTCTCCAACCTTGGTTTACATCTACACGAATAGCAATGTCCTCACCAACGCGTTCACGCACCGCTTTAATACGAGCAACATCACGAGTTACCTCTGTTCCTACCTTCATTTTAAATGATTGATAGCCCATTTCTACACGATTAGCCGCCTCTTCTGCCATAGCCTCAGGTGTTCCAATACTCAATACATGGGTAATCGGGAATTTCTCGTGATAACGTCCACCTAGTAGTTGGTACACTGGAACTTGCAACACTTTCCCTGCAATATCAAAACAAGCAATGTCAATCGCTGCTTTTGCTGCTGGGACATCTTTCACTACTTTGTTCATCTTATCGTGAAGCTTTTCAAGGGCCATTGGATTTTCTCCAATGATTGCAGGAGCAAGCTGGTTTTTTAATAGCGCGTATGTGCTCTCCCACGTCTCCCCTGTTACGTGTTCATCTGGCACAGCTTCACCGTAGCCTACAATACCTGTGTCTGTCGTAACCTTCAAAATAATAGAAGGCATCGTATCATATGTAGCATAACTGATGATAAATGGATCAATAAGTGGTAAATGGATTGCAAAAATTTCTACTTGTTGGATTTTCATTTTTATCAGTCTCCTGTATAATATAGTTGTCGCTAATACGTCGCTAATTATCGAAAAAATATAGAAGAAAAGGAACGTGCCTATGTCTACTAAAATAGCGGTTATCTGCTCTAAAGCATTTATGAAGCGTATAAATAGTATCGCACAAAACATAGAGAATATTCAAATAGATTTTTATCTTTACAAGCAACCTACAGAGGCACCCGTTTTGTTAAAGGAAATTAAGCCATGTGATGCACTTTTATTCGGCGGAACGTTGCCCTATTTACATGCCCAGTCCGCATTATCAGAGATGCCAATACCTTGGAATTATATAAAACAAGACGAGACGGCAATTTCCACAACCTTATTATCGCTTGTAGCGAATCATGCGGTACCTTTAAATAGAATTTCCATCGATGTTATGAATCCAGCTATTGTCGAAAATGTTTTAACAGAAATAGAGTATTTTGGTCCAAAACCATATATACAGGCTATTTCTATCACTGAACCTACTCAATCTATAATGCAGCATCATATCGCTTTATGGGAGGCTAACAGCATTGATTTTGTCATAACAAGTATTCATAGTGTGTTTGATGAATTACAAGTTCTTCAAATACCCGCAATGCGCATGTTAGATGCAACTAACTCCATTATCCAATGCCTAGAGGAGACGAAATCTCAATCACTTCTTACAAAATCTGAATCTGTGAAAGCTGCCGTTGGACTATTAGAGGCTTCTGAAAATAAACCTATAGACGATAACATGCTCACGCAAATCACAGCAATTACGCATTCAACTTATAAAGAAATTTCACCGTATTCTTTTGAACTATATACGACAGCTGGGCATTTGCAAAAGGCCCTCGAAAAAGAGAACTTACAGAATTTATTACAACAAAGCGATCAGTCGTTTAAGCTAGCATTTGGGTATGGTCACTCTATAGTTGAGGCTAACCATAATGCCAAGAATGCATTAACATTTGCTAAACCTTGTGAAATTTATATACTCGATGAGCATAAAAACTTGCTAGGTCCATTCCCGAAATCAGAACTAAGATTAGCTTTAAAAACAGATGATCCATACGTTTTACAAATGGCAAAGCAAACAAGCTTAAGTCCATTAAATATTTCTAAAATCATTCATTTTAGCCGGGAGCGCCAAACAGCTCAATTTACATCTCATAATCTTGCAGAATACTTACAAGTTACACGCCGCACAACAGAGCGCATTATTAAAAAATTAGTGGATAATAGCTATGCTAAAGTAGTTGGTGAAGAAATGCCTCACCAACAAGGTCGCCCACGTACAATTTACGAATTGAACTTTGCAGTCTATTGAAAATAAAAAACTCTCGCAGATGCTTTTGCATCCGCGAGACTTATCAGAAAAGAGAGGATTTTTAGCCTTCTAGATTTAGTCAGCCATGACCATATTAGAATCATTTAGTTCTTCCTCTTTTTTGCGATTCTCTGCTGCTTCCATTTCTTCAGGTGTCAGCTTAACAATCGCAAATCCGATATATGCATAAAAAATTGAAATAATAGGCACTAGGAAGTTAATAATTGCATATGGCGCGTATTCCATTGCCCCTACACCTAACGTCGCTAAAATAAAGACTCCACAAGTATTCCATGGGAAGAATACAGAAGTTAGTGTTCCCCCATCTTCTAACGCGCGAGATAAGTTTTTCGAATGTAAGCCACGCTCTCGATACACATTCGCAAACATACGTGATGGTACAACAATTGAAATATACTGCTCAGAACATGTAGCATTTGTTGTAATACATGCAGCAATCGTTGAAGCAACTAAGCTTCCTGTAGATTTAGCAAATTTCACAATGACATCCATAAGCGCTTTTAACATGCCAGAATATTCCAACACTCCACCGAATGTCATAGCCACAATCGTCATTGAAACCGTATTCATCATCGAATCTAAGCCACCACGGTTAAATAGGTTGTCCACCATTTCATTGCCAGTTGAAATAACAAATCCTTCTTGTAAAGCATGTACAGCCATTGTAGGTGTACCGCCTTGTACGAAGATTTGTAGTAAGAATCCTGAGATAATTCCGACAACTAAGGCTGGAATCGCAGGCACTTTTTTCGCTACTAATACAATTACACCAACTGGTACAAGCAATAACCAAGGAGAAATAACAAAGCTTTCCTCCATTACTTTTAATGTTGTTAAAATGCTTTCTGATTGCATTGAAATATCCGCGAAGCTTCTTCCCATAATTCCAAATACAACGGTTGCAATGACTAAAGCTGGAATAGTCGTATAAAGCATGTGCTTAATATGATCAAATAAGTCGGTACCTGTTAAACCTGCTGCGAGGTTAGTAGTATCCGATAATGGTGACATCTTATCACCAAAATATGAACCCGAAATAACCGCTCCGGCAATCATTGCTGCAGGGATCCCCATACTTAAACCAATACCCATTCCAGCAACACCGATTGTAGCCATCGTTGACCATGAGCTACCAATCGCCAATGAAACGATTGAACATAACAGCATGATTGTTACTAAAAACCAAGCTGGAGAAATTAATTTTAAACCAAAATAAATCATTGTCGCTACGACACCGCCGCCAATCCATGCGCCGATTGTCAAACCTACTAAAATAATAATTACAATTGCAGGTAAAGCTAGACGTATCCCCTTATACATCATTTCCTCAATTTCCATCCATTTAAATCCATGCATTTTGGCAACTACTGCTGCTACAGTTGTTCCGATAATAAGTGGTACGTGAGGACTTTGCTCTAACACAACTACTGTAATTAACATAGCTATAATCATTATTACAAAAGGCAGAAGTGCCCAACCAGCATTAATATCTTTTTTCATGAATCCATCCCCTTTTTTTGCACCAGTTGCCAAGCTTGGTTGTCAAAGACGCAAATAATTTTTTACGTTTTTTAGCATAATATTCAAAAAATTAAAAGTCAACGCAAAAAAATTATGCTTCTCGAGCAATTCCGACTATTTTTGCGCAATAAAACGCTTTCAAATAGCTATTTAGGGCAATGCGGAATATTCATATATTTCGATAAAAAAGAAAATAAAAAGGAACTCTATCAAAAGAATTTTGATAGAGCTCCCTCTCACATTCATTATTCGTATTCAGGTTTTTTTTCTAACACACAAGCAAGTACTTTCGCACCGTCCATTAATGCACTTCTTTCAAAAGTCATTTTTGGATGATGCAATCCAGGCGATAAGTTGGCCCCAATACCAACCATTGTTGCTTTTAATTCAGGTTTTTTCACTGTGTAAAAATGGAAATCATCACTTCCAGGTGTTGTGATTTCCCCTGCTAGATGCTCTTCCCCAAGTGTTTCAATAATTGCGTCTTTAGCCATACGTGCGGCAATTGAAGAAACTTCAGCACCAGGTGTAAAGTCTATCCATTTCCAGTCTATATCAATCTCAAACTGCTGTTGGATAGATTTTAAGCCAAATCCAATACGACTACGAAGTAACTCTAGTTGGTTATTATGTTGCGCTCGAATATCCATCGAGAAGCTCGCAGTGCCTGGAATAATATTCGTGCTTCCACCATCTGCAACAATCTTCGTTAGCTTTGCAGAATGAGGCTCGAAAGGTGATAAATGTATGCTATTGAGCATTTGTTGTATGGCCATAATCACATCAATTGCATTTTTCCCTTGGTGAGGTCTAGCACCATGGGCGTCTGTGCCTCGAATTGTTCCTTCTAAAAAATAGGCTGCCCCGTGATGAATCGCAGGCGATACCTTGCCAAGTGGTAGCTCTTCAATTGGTCTTAAATGAACTCCAAATAAATGCGATACACTATCAACCGCTCCTCGCTCAAAGGCAGCACAAGCTCCATTCCCAAGTTCTTCAGCAGGCTGGAAAATAAAACGAACACGATGTTGCAATGGTCGATCTTTCAGCAGTAATAAAGCACCAAGTACCATCGTTATATTGGCATCATGACCACATGAGTGGTTCGCTTGCCATTTCCCATCTACTTCCTGCCATAATGCGTCTATATCTGCACGTACAGCGACAATTTCATCACCTGTACCAATTTCAGCAATTAGCCCTGGAACATCTCCTAACAACCGATAGGATACGCTTAACTCATCTAAAATCGACGCGATCTTTTTTGTCGTCTCGAATTCCTTCCAACTGACCTCTGGGTATTTATGAAAATGTTCAAACCATTGGTAAATCGTTTCCTCTAACACTGCCTTTGACATAACCACACCTCTATACGCATTTTTGTTTCCCATTATACATGAAACGAATTCATAAAAAAAAGAGGACAATAACTTTAGTTTTCCGTTCTGGCTGAGGGCGTCCGAGTAGTCGCCCTCAGTTGATAAAGACTGAAATTATTCTGATAAAAGCTAAGTTTGTTCCGATAAATCCAGAAAATATTCCGATAAAATTTATAATTGTTCCGATAAATCTTCAAAGCATTCATCTAAACCAACAGAGGTTGGTCACGAAGAGTATATATTTCTACAAATACTACTCCCAACTTTTATGTAATAAAAGCAAAGGACTGTGTTAAAAGTAATTTCTACCTTTAGCACAGTCCCTCAAATAAATATTATAAACTTGTAAAAAAACCTTCTGGATATTCTTCATAATGTACCATTGTTAGTTGCTCCTCATTTTTTTCCTCTTCGATATTTAGCTCCAATTCCTGATCCATTAGATACGTTTCAAATTTTGAGTTAAAAAATTTGTTCATTTAAACACCTCCACAATAAATTTAATTGAATTTTCTGATAAAAGAATTATACAATGACCTTTGCAGAAAAAGCAATAAACGATGCTCATTATGCATAAAAAATATGAAAACGATCTACTTTTTAGATTATTATTCAAACAAAAAAGGGATGTATCAGAAATTATGATACATCCCCTATATGGTAAGACTTATAAACCAAGTGCTCGGTACATAATCGCCGTAAATTCTGCACGCGTTAAGGTTTCATTTGGTCTAAAATTGCCGTTTTCATCGCCTTGTGCGATGTTATGGTCTGCTAAAGCGGCAATATATTCACTCGCCCAGTGTGACGGGGCAACATCTTTGAATGTACTATTGCCATCTGGCGTTAAGCCAAATGCGATCACCATCACTTTTGCCATTTCAGCACGTGTTATAGAAGCGTTTGGTCGGAACGCTCCATTTGAATCGTCCACGATACCCGCTCGTTGTAGTCGTGTAATTTGTTCATAATTCACATGACTTTTAGGAACATCCGAAAATGATTCAGCGTCTCGAATTGGTGCTGGTTGTAACGCACGGTCAATCATAAGCACTATGTGTTGACGTTGAATCCTATCATTTGGTCGGAATGTGCCATCTGGATAACCTATAATAATGCATCGATTGGCAACTTCTTTAATCATATGTTGTGCCCAGTTATGATCAATATCCTTGAAAGTAATGTCACAACCACGGCTTTCCTTCATCCATCGCGCATATAATGTTAAGTCTTCTGTGACTACATCTTTGTCAAAATCCCATGCTTTTGTGAAATTTTTATTTTTATACCAACCAATAAATAGGTTGCCTTCCTTCTTCGGATTAGAAGGTGGTTTCACTAAAGCTTTATAGCCAAGCTTTTGGGATGGAATTTCACTGCCTCCGTCGGAATCAAACATCACTTTATAGTCCTTTGTCCACTTCGCATACAACGTGATGTCTGCCGTTACCTTATCTTCTGCAAAGTCCCATACATGGTTAAGCTCTTTATCTTTATACCAGCAATCAAATTGATAGCCGTCTTTCACTGGAATAGTTGGGGTTTTCACGAGGTCGTTAAAGTCAACCGTTTGTGGCGGCACTTCACTTCCTCCATCAGCGTCAAAAGTGACTTTATATTTTGTTGATCCCTCACCCGATCCGCCGCCTGAGCCTCCGCCCGACGTATAATCCTTTGTCCATTTCGCATACAACGTAATATTTTTTGTCACTATATCTTTGTCAAAATCCCAGCGTTCTGACAATATTTCATCTTTGTACCAGCCAAAAAATAGTTTGCCTACCTTCTTTGGTTCAGCAGGGGCTTTTATTGTGACGCCACCAGGGCGTTCTACAGATTGAGATGGTACTTCGCTCCCTCCGTTAGAATCAAAAGTGACGATAAATCCCGGCGTCCATTTCGCATATAGTATGATATCTTTTTTCACCACATCTTGATCAAAATTCCATACCGTTGTTAAATCTTTATCTTTATACCAACCTTCAAATGTATAGCCTTCTTTTACTGGAGCGGTAGGGACTGATGTTAATTCTCCATATACTACCGGTTGAGTTGGAACTTCGCTTCCTCCATTGGCATCAAACTTGACAAACATTCTCCACTTAGCATAAATAGTCATTGGTTTCGTTACAGAGTAATTCCAAATTTTTGTATGATCTTCATCTTCCCACCACCCGATGAACCATTTCTCATTCTCCTTATACGGAGCAAATGGATAATTCTGTTTATCCCATTGGAATTCATGTTCTCCATGAAAGATTACAACATCTAATGGATTTGCTTGAAATGCTTTCTCTCCTATTGTTATCACGTTTGATGGAATGTCTACTCTTGTTAATTGATTAAGAGAAAATGCAGAACTTCCTATTGTTGTCACGCTTGATGGAATGTCTACTCTTGTTAATTGATTATCAAAAAATGCTCTGGATCCTATCGTTGTCAGGTTTTCATTGAATCCTACACTTGTTAATTGATTCATAGCAAATGCATAATCTTCTATTGTTGTCACGTTTGATGAGATATCTACTCTTGTTAATCGATTCATAGAAAATACCTCTTCTTCTATCGTTGTCACCTTTGGTGGGATTTCTATACTTGTTAATTTATTCGTAGCAAACGCCTTTGCTCCTATTGCCGTCACACTTGATGGGATGTCTACACTTGTTAATTGATTAGAATGAAATGCCCATGCTCCTATCGCTGTCACGTTTTCGTGGAATTTTACACTTGTTAATCGATTATTCCAAAATACAGTGCCTCCTATTGTTGTCAGCTTTGGTGGAATTTCTACACTCGTTAATTGATTATTATCAAATGCACCGTTTCCTATTGCTGTCACGCTTGCTGGGAAGTCTACACTTGTTAATAGATTACCAGAAAATGCTTTTAATCCTATCGTTGTCAGGCTTGAGTTTGAAGGGATTTTTATACTTGTTAATCGATTATATTGAAATGCTCTCTCCCCTATCACTGTCACACTTCCAGGGATTTCCACACTTTCTAATCGACTTTCATAAAATACTTGTTCTCCTATCGTTGTCAGGCTTGAGTTTGAGGGGATTTTTACACTTGTTAATTGATTATTATAAGCAAATGCTCTAAATCCTATCGTTATTACGCTTGACGGAATCGTTACACTTGTGAGCTGTTTTTGTTGAAATGCGTACTGTCCTATTTCTATAACTGGTTTACCATTGATTTCATTGGGTATGACAACATCTTTTGTATTTCCGTACCATTTTACAATGGCAACACCATTACCACGATCTACAATACCAAAATCATCGGCAATTTTGGGTACATTAGTCATCCCTTCATCGTTCAA
>NZ_JBYTDL010000043.1:0-21470 GCF_058791335.1 Lysinibacillus sp. EB271-A1-10B | reverse complement strand
TTTCGAGCAAAAATCTTATTAAATTTAAAGTATAAAGAAATTGGAGTTCATCTGGGTTAAGGTGCTGAAAGAGTACAGCACCCCAACATTTGACTTAGAACCTTTTTATTTATACTGTTTTCTCAAAGATTGTTGCTATAAAGGAAAGTTAGGATTATTCCACAATCGCGCCCGATTCTTGAAGATCATTATTGCCAAAGAAAAAAGCACACCTATATGCAATAAAAAAGATTTAGTTACCAATTCTATTTATAAAAACTTCAGGAATGCTTTGTAAGTTTTTTACTTCCATAAACATATATAAGTAATATACAAAAACCATGCTTTGGCATTGTCTAAAGCATGGTTTTTATTTGAACTAATATAAAACTGCTAAGTTGATTTTTAGTTCAGCTATTTATTGAATTCATTAACTGGAAGAAGTATTCAGTTTTATAAGTCTTATTTAGGTTATACCATGAATGCAATGTGTCGGGTGTAAATACATCTAGTTTTTTCAGTACTTCCATAGTAAATTCCAGAGGTGCTACCCCTGATGCAGTAATCAAGTTGTCACCAGATACCGCAGGTCCCACCTCATGAAATTTTTCTCCTTTATAATTAGGACAGACCATCTTAATATACTCTAAGTCATTGCTTGTGTGTTTTCTAGAATCTAAGTATCCCATATTCGCAAGAGCCTCAGTTGCACCACAAATTGCAGCAACAATAGTACCAAGCTTTAAAGCTTCGCCAATTCTTTTTAAGATAGGTTGATGAATATCTTCTCTCCAAGTAGTCCCACCAGGTAAGACTAAAAGATCTTTACTCTCAAGCGTACATTCATCAAGAGAAATATCTGGTTGTATGCTCAGTCCTCCCATTGTAGTAATCATTTCTTTATTAGCTCCTACTGTAACTACTCTTAATGGGGCTAAATCTTTTTTGAAATATCTTCCAGAGTTTAATTCAGCAATCAAATATCCATATTCCCAGTCTGACATTGTATTAAATACATAAAGATACACTTTTTTTGTTTGCATTCAATAACGCTCCAATCTCAATTAATATAGCCTATTATAAGATAACTTCCCTGACAGCTAACGTCAGGGAAGTTATCATACTTCATGAAATTTTATTAATTCCGACAGAACTTCAATAAGTCTTTTCTTTAGACTTATTGGCTCAATAACTTGAATAGATTTACCATACGGTAAAAGTAAATAAGGTACATATGTATGTATAATATCCTTTTCAAGAAGAAATACTGCTTGATTTGAAGTACGTTCTTGTAAATAATGTCCTAAAAACCAATGTTGGCAAATATCTCCTAACGTCCCTGTATTTCCATTAATAACCAAAGAAGTAATCCCTTCCTTATCTTCTATAGTTGGAAGGAGGTTTCTCATAAAAAAATCACGTGCTGAAAAATTTTCTGGCCGGTTAAACTTATTTTCGGTTAGCATTAGACTTTCAATTCGATCTACTCTAAAACTACGGATATCATTCCTAAGATGACAAAATCCAATCACATACCACTTATTATTCCAATAGATAATTCTGTACGGATCGACCAATCTATAATTTAATTGCTTTTCGCCACTTTTATGGTAAAGAATTTTTACTGAGTACCCGTCAGCTACGGCCTGCTCCAACTCCTTCAAAAAAGGTTCCATAGAGAGTGAACTTAATCGACTTATTACTTCAAGACTAGTTAAATGTTGATTTATCTTTGTTTCCTGCTCTTGATTTGAGTATTTACTTAGTTTTGAAATGGCCCTATTTAGTGCTTCACCTCCATAATATCCGGCTTCTTCTGCAAAAACAGCAGCGTGAAATAGTGAAGTTTGCTCCTCAAAATCAAAAAAAAGAGGAGCTTCAATAAAATTATTTAATAAAGTATATCCACCGTTATGTCCTGTGTCTGAAATTATAGGTACACCACTTGTTGAAAGTGTATCAATATAACGATAAACAGTCCTTATATTCATCTCTAACTTTTCTGCAATTTGTTTTGCAGTAATTTTTTCACCTGAACTAAGCATCCATAGAATTGCTAACATATTGTCAATTTTAGGCATATAAATTCACCTCTATTTGGAATTTACCATCTATTATATAAATTTATTTTACTTAATTAGTAATAAATAAATTTTACAGTATTTATCATTAGAATTTAACTTATTTCCATGAATTAGACTATTCTGTCTTGTTAATTTAAGTACAACTCTTCATAATCTAATTCTATTTTTGGGCATAGCTCATCAACTGTGTAATTCAACAATCTGGCCCGATTGTTGAATTACACTATTTACCCAAAACAACAATGTCTACGAAAACAGCCTTTATTTATCAAAGTTGTATTTTCACTAAAGAGTAAGGTTAGTTTAATTTAAGGTAAATATTGTTATGTTCAATTCTATTAAATGGTAATATTGTTTATTTTAACGAAAGCTGAGGATGGTTAAACACATGTCATATTGATTTCCGTTCCGACCGAAATCAACTCCACGCTATGGTCATGGGCTTGGTTTATCTCAGTAATTGCTCTATATATTACCGTTTGCTATTATGATAAGAATTTATTACACTCTTAATAGACATGAATAAAGAAAAGATGGAACGTTAGAGATTGAGAAACAATCGACTAAGGACATTTTTAAAACAAAACGGCTTATAATCACTTCGATTAAAAGCCTTTTTTTATGTATTAGTAACTGTCGTAAGTTGCTTTTTTTTATTGTTGAAAAAATTTTAAAATAATATATATAGAAGAACATAATCAATGAATGAATTTGTTATGCTTTTTCGGTAAAAAATCTCCTATATAGCTATGTGTTTTATGCTTTAGTCATCGGTTCTACAAAATTAATGACAAAGCATAAGTTGTTCTTAGCGTTTTTTGTTCAATAACCTGAAAAAATGGTACAATAAAGGTCAGTAAGTTTGACTAAAAAAAGGAAGGTTTTCAATGCCGAATAATCAAACAAAGGCGCTTGTACAAGGCTCAATGATGGTCGCAATCTTTACGATTCTAATGCTTATTTCTGCATATGTACCATTCATTTTTATAGTAGGTCTACTATTTGCCCCACTACCGATTGCTTGGTATAGCGCAAATTACAAGCGTTCATCATCAATACTCGTAGTAGTAGTAGGATGTATCTTAACCATTTTAACGAGTGGCATTATTATGCTACCATTTGCCTTTATTTTGGCGTTACTTGGTATCGTTATAGGAAGTGCAATTAATCAAAAGAAGAGCAAACTTTACCTATTCATGTCGTCTGGGGTGGCTGTTCTTCTGTCAATGGCAATTGTCTATGTAGCCTATGTTCAATTTGCTAATATCAATATTATTAGCATGAGCACGGATCTTTTACGCGAAAATTATGAGCAATCAAATGAACTTGCAAAAACGGTGACAGGTCAAGTAGTGTTTCAGCAAGAACAAATTGATGCTATGTTAAAAACAATTGAGCTGACAATACCTGCAACAGTAACAATCACTGCATTTATGGCAGCATTTATTATCATAACGTTAAATTTACCTGTATTAAAACGTCTTGGTTTAGACGTACCAAAATTTGCACCGTTCCAAAATATGCGTTTACCACGATCTATTTTATGGTATTACATGATTGTTTTATGCATTAATTTATTTGTGCGTCCGGAGTTTGGATCTACATTAGATATTATTGTGTTAAATGTTTCTTCTATCTTATGGATGTTATTAATCCTGCAGGGGATTTCCTTTATACATTACTTTATTTCTAAAAAGGAAATGCCTAATGCTGTTAAGTGGGTAGCAACTTTGTTAGCCTTACCACTATCATCCATTATAATATTGCTAGGCATCGTAGATTTAGGTTTCGACTTACGTTCACTTGTGAAGGGGAAAACCAAAGAATAAGGGGCTGATGTAATGGGGACTTTTAGAAAACGACCAATTCGCTATCCGCTTTTTGTTCTTTCCATTTTTGGCATTGTGACGTTCGTGCTTCTATGTATTTGGAATATCGGGATAGGTATCGGTTACGGGGTAGGTTTTGTTCTATTAATGGTTTATACGTGGAAGGTAGAAAAGATTACCTTTGAAGAAACAGAAAAGCATATTGAATCCATCTCTTTCCGCATGAAAAAAGTTGGGGAAGAGGCATTACTTGAAATGCCAATTGGGATTTTGCTTGTCAATGATCAATATGAAATAGAATGGTCGAATCCATATATGCAAGGCGTTTTAAATATGGAGAATTTAGTAGGTGAAGGGATCGTTAATATATCTGACGACATTTACGTGCTAATGAAGTCCGAGGAAACAAACGAAGATACGATTACGCTGCATGATCGTAAGTACCGAGTTTATTATAAAAAAGAAGATAATTTACTATATTTCTTTGATATCACTGAGCAGATAGCTATTGAAAAACAATACTATGCTGATCGTACAGTTATTGCGATTTTATTTGTTGATAATTATGACGAAATTACACAAGCAATGGACGACCAGCCACGTAGTTTAACGAATACGCTGGTGACATCGATTGTTAATGATTGGGCGGCTGAGCAAGGGATATTTGTGAAACGAATATCATCTGATCGTTTTTTAGCTGTATTAAACGAATCGATTTTAATGGAGCTTGAAAAGAAAAAATTCGCTATTTTAGATACAATTCGAGAAAAAACGGCGCAAAAAAATATGTCATTAACATTAAGTATTGGCGTTGGCGCAGGGTCATCTTCATTAGTAGAACTTGGTGAACTAGCACAATCAAGTTTAGACCTTGTTTTAGGTCGTGGTGGTGATCAGGTTGCTATCAAGCAGCCTACAGGAAAGCTGAAGTTCTATGGCGGGAAAACTAACCCGGTTGAGAAACGTACACGCGTTAGAGCTCGTGTTATTTCTCATGCACTACGTGATTTAATTCAGGATAGTGACCAAGTGTTTGTTATGGGACATAAAAATCCTGATATGGACTCTATTGGTGCCTCTGTTGGCGTACGTAAAATGGCACAAATGAATGATGTAAAGGGCTACGTAATCATAAATTTTGAAGAGTTAAACGGAAGTGTAACACGTTTAATGAATGAAATTGAGAGTAAATCGGATTTCTATGAACATTTCCTAACGCCAGAGGAAGCTGCGACAAAAATGACAGAAAAATCGTTGCTCGTTATTGTCGATACACATAAACCAAATTTAGTCATCGATTCACAACTATTGAAGTTGGCAGAAAAAGTTGTGGTCATTGATCACCATCGTCGAAGTGAGGATTTTATAGAAAATCCAACGCTTGTTTATATGGAGCCATATGCATCATCTACAGCTGAGCTTGTGACAGAGTTACTCGAGTATCAACCAAAACGTGCGAAGATTAATATGCTAGAAGCTACTGCATTGCTAGCGGGAATTATTGTCGATACGAAGAGTTTTACACTGCGTACGGGGGCCCGTACGTTTGAAGCGGCTTCTTATTTAAGGACAAATGGTGCCGATACAGTGCTAGTACAGCGATTATTAAAAGAAGATGTCGATACGTATATTGAACGTTCTAAAATAGTGCAGACTGTTAAGTTCGTGAAACCGGGTATTGCTATTGCTGTAGGTGAAGAAGCGAAAGTGTATGACTCTGTACTAATTGCGCAAACCGCAGATATATTACTAACAATGAAGGATGTCGGTGCTTCCTTTGTCATTGCGCATCGGTCAGATGGCAAAATCGGCATAAGTGCAAGATCACTTGGCGAAGTAAACGTGCAGCTTGTTATGGAGAAGCTAGGCGGCGGCGGGCATTTAACTAATGCAGCTTGCCAAGTCGAATCAAATTCCATTGCTGGAGTAAAAAAATATTTAGAAGAGGCCATAAATGAGGTACTCGAAGGGAGTTCTGAATCATGAAAGTAGTATTTTTAAAAGATGTTAAAGGAAAAGGGAAAAAAGGCGAAATAAAAAATGTCGCAGACGGCTATGCACAAAACTTCTTAATTAAAAATGGTTATGCTGCTGAAGCAAATGCACAAGCATTAAGTCAATTAGAAGGTCAAAAGAATTTAGAAGCTAAAAATGCTGCTGCCGAATTAGCTGAAGCAAAAGCATTAAAAGAAAAATTAGAAGCTTTAACGGTAGAACTAAAAGCAAAATCAGGTGAAGGTGGTCGCCTATTTGGTTCAGTATCTTCAAAGCAAGTTGCCGATGCACTTCAAAAAAAGCATGGCATAAAAATTGATAAACGTAAAATGACTTTAAGTGATGGAATTCGTGCGCTAGGCTTTACAAATGTACCTGTAAAACTACACCATGAAGTATCTGCTACATTAAAAGTTCATGTAACGGAAGAATAAGGGGCGACAATCCATGACCGAACCGATGATGGATCGCGTTCCACCGCATAACCGGGAAGCCGAGCAATCGGTTATCGGTGCGATTTTCCTCGATCCTCAATCGTTAATCACTGCATCTGAAATTTTACTAGCAGATGATTTTTATCATAATGCACATAAGCAAATTTTCGAAACGATGCTACGTTTAAGTGATCTGGGAAAAGCGATAGATGTTGTCACAGTTACTGAAGAATTATCAGCTAAAAAAGAAATTGAGGATGTTGGCGGGCTATCGTATTTACTAGAGCTCGCCAATGCTGTCCCTACAGCTGCTAACGTCGCACACTATGCGAAAATTGTCGAAGAAAAGTCTCTATTACGTCGTTTAATTCGTGTAGCTACTAAAATAGTAGAAGATGGCTATACTCGTGAAGATGAGGTAGAGGCATTACTTGGTGAAGCAGAGAAGAAAATGATGGAGGTAGCCAATCGTAAAAATGCGGGTGACTTTAAGCATGTTAAAGACGTATTGGTGGAAACCTTTGATAACATTGAGCAGCTTCAATCACAAAAAGGTGATGTTACAGGTATTCCGACAGGCTTCCGCGACTTAGACAATATAACAGCTGGCTTCCAGCGTAACGATTTAATTATTGTTGCTGCACGTCCATCTGTAGGGAAAACAGCCTTTGCATTGAATGTCGCACAAAGTGTTGCCGTTCAAGCAAGGGAAAATGTTGCGATCTTCTCCTTAGAGATGGGTGCTGAGCAGCTAGTTATGCGTATGCTTTGTGCAGAGGGAAATATAGATGCACAAGTTTTACGTACAGGTGCTTTAACAACAGAAGATTGGGGTAAACTAACTATGGCAATGGGGAGTTTATCAAATTCAGGAATTTTTATTGACGATACACCGGGTGTACGTATTAATGAAATTCGCGCAAAATGTCGACGTTTAGCACAAGAGCATGGCCTCGGTATGATTTTGATTGACTATTTACAACTTATTCAAGGTAGTGGTAAACCAGGGGAGAACCGTCAGCAAGAGGTATCTGAGATTTCACGTTCTTTAAAACATTTAGCGCGTGAATTAAAGGTTCCAGTAATTGCATTATCACAGCTATCTCGTGGCGTTGAGCAACGTCAAGATAAGCGACCAATGATGAGTGACTTACGTGAATCGGGAAGTATTGAGCAAGATGCTGATATTGTTGCCTTCTTATATCGTGATGATTATTACGATAAAGAGTCCGAGAGTAAAAATATGATTGAAATTATTATTGCTAAACAGCGTAACGGTCCAACGGGTACAGTTACACTTGCCTTTAAAAAAGAATTCAACAAATTCATTAATGTGGATTGGTCGCAAATGCCGCCACCGCCTCCACGTGATTAAATATTTATTTGGCTCACCATCAGTAGTTGAAGATGCCATTTGTTAAAACATTTGCCATGTATATAAGTTGATCTTCGTTACGACTGGACTACTTCAAGAAAGCGCCCTGTCGAAACGGAAATCAACCATACACTATGTTGGCCAAATGCTGATTGAAAAAGAGGAACATAACGTTTGCGACTATGCCAAAACGGAATTAATCTGAATGTTAGATAATATTCATACCATTCTGTTATTAAACACGAACGTTGAATCATATTTTTTGATTTTACGTTCGTGTTTTTAAGTATTTTTGTTGACTAGGCGTTTCTATCATTGTTACAATAATTAACGGCTTAAAAATTGAGATACAAATTGTATCTAACGGAGGTGCTGACTATGACATCAGTTGTAGTTGTAGGAACACAGTGGGGAGACGAAGGAAAAGGTAAAATTACAGATTTCCTTTCACAAAAAGCCGATGCAATCGCTCGTTTTGCAGGTGGTGATAATGCAGGTCATACAATTAAATTTGATGGTGAAACGTATAAGTTACACTTAATCCCATCAGGTATTTTCTATAAAGAAAAAGCTTCAGTAATCGGAAATGGTTTGGTTGTAAATCCAAAGTCATTAGTGACTGAGCTTAGAGGCTTACAAGAGCGTGGCATTAATACAGATAATTTACGAATTTCTAACCGTGCGCATGTTATTTTGCCATATCATATAAAGCAAGATATCGCTGATGAGGAAAGCCGTGGCGATAATAAAATTGGTACAACTTGTAAAGGGATTGGGCCATGTTATCAGGATAAAGTAGCACGTATCGGTATCCGTATGGCTGATTTACTAGACAAAGATGTATTTGAAGAAAAACTACGTCAAAATTTAGTAATTAAGAATAAGTTATTTGAGAAATTTTACGAAGTTGAAGGTGTAACATTCGAAGAAATTTTCGAGGAATATTACAACTATGGACAAGAAATCGCAAAATATGTAGAAGACACGTCAAAAATCTTAAATGATGTACTAGATGAAGGCGGCAAAGTGTTATTTGAAGGAGCACAAGGTATTTTACTTGATGTCGATCAAGGTACGTATCCATTTGTAACATCTTCAAATCCTGTTGCCGGCGGAGTAGCGATTGGTGCTGGCGTTGGCCCATCACGAGTTACAAGTGTTATTGGTGTATCTAAAGCCTATACATCTCGTGTTGGTGATGGACCGTTCCCAACTGAATTATTTGATGAAGTAGGTCAACAAATTCGTGAGGTTGGCCGTGAATACGGTACAACAACTGGTCGTCCACGTCGTGTAGGCTGGTTTGATACAGTAGTTGTGCGCCATTCACGCCGAGTAAGTGGTATTACGCATCTTGCGCTTAATTCAATTGATGTTTTATCTGGCTTAGAAACAGTGAAAATTTGTACTGCGTATAAATATAAAGATGAAACAATTACTGAATATCCAGCAAACCTTCATATTATTGAACAATGTGAACCAATTTATGAAGAGCTTCCAGGCTGGTCAGAAGATGTTACAGGCTGCAAAACATTAGAAGAGCTACCTGAGAATGCACGACGCTATGTAGAACGCGTAAGTGAATTAACTGGTATTGAAATCGCTACTTTCTCTGTTGGTCCTGCACGTGAACAAACGAACGTATTAGTGGACGTTTGGGAAGCAAAATAATTTTAAATCAAAAGAGGACGTACCATATGCGGTACGTCTTTTTTTATACCAAATCTCTTTGCTGGCACTGAATTTTGAGGTGAGAGATGACTTATTACTATATTTTATGTATTCCAAAGAGGACGTTATGGCTGCTGTAGCTACGCTTTTGCAAAGACATCTGTTATTGTCGCTTAGCTTTCATACAAAAGACAACTGTTACAACTTCTATATATTTATATATTAGAATGATATGCAAAAATACACTAAATGAAGTAGGTGATCTTCGTTACGACTGAGCGACTCCTTGGGGATCAGCGATATAGAGGAACGAAGGCTAAAAGCATCACGTCCTGTGATAACGCCTTCGTGACCAACATCCTGTCGCTGCCGCTACGTTAGCACTACGCTTTCGCACAGAAAACATTTGTTGCCCCAAGCAGCTCATCGGACGCCCCCAGGAAAGCGCTCAGTCGGAACGGAAATTACCCCCTCGTTTTGCCGAAGAGCCATACTTAATTTCATAGGTGTTATATTTTTTCACAACAAAAGGGCGTACCATATACGGTACGCCCTTTTGTCATTAGTGAATATCTCTTTTCTTGAAGCGACCACCTCTAACCTCTGCAATATTACCAATTGCTAGGAAAGCATGATCATCAATTTCAGAAACGATTGATTTAAGTTTCGATTCTTCTAATCGAGTAATGACGGTAAAAATAACTTTTTTATCGTTACCCGTATAAGCCCCTTCACCATGAAGGAAAGTCACACCTCGACCAAGTCGGTCCATAATGGTCTGTCCGATTTCATCAATTTCGTCACTAATGATATAAACAGATTTTGATTCCTCCATCCCTTGAATGACGATGTCAATCATTTTATAGGCAATATAGTATGCCAGGATAGAGTACATGGCTTGTTCCCATGTGAACACAAATCCTGCTACCGTAAAGATAAGTACATTGCAGAACATAATAATTTCACCAACGGAAAACGGCGTTTTACTATTAAATAAAATAGCTAAAATTTCTGTCCCATCTAACGAACCACCATAACGAATGACGATTCCGACACCAATACCTAAAATCATGCCTCCAAAAACTGTGGCCAATAGTGTGTCTTGAGTAAATGGTTTTATATTATGTAAGAAAAGTGTTGCTAATGAGAGTACTGTTATTCCGAGTCCTGATGAAAGTGCAAAAGTTTTACCAATTTGTTTATAGCCTAAAAAGATAAAAGGTAAGTTTAAAATGAAGATGAAAATACCAAGAGGTAAACTTAATAAATGCGAAGTGATAATGGATACGCCTACAATTCCACCATCCATAATGTTGTTTGGTACTAAAAATAGCTCCAGCCCCAGTGCCATAATGACTGCACCTAATGACACCATAATGGTCCTTATAATAAGTTTACGAACAGTATTTTTGCTTTGGGGCTTTCTTACTTTAGTGGTTATTCCAGAGGTTTGTGAATCATTCAAATTAATCGCTCCAATCAACTAGTATATCTCCATTCTATTTTATCGGAATATTAAAAAACTAAAAAGTGGTAAGTCTTAAATCATACTAAAAATAAATACAATACTACATTTTTCTCAAACACTACAAATTTACTGTAAGAATTTGGTGAATGTCCTTTGTACACTGAAAGCGAAACGTATTGAGTGAATCTACATTAGATATCCTTTGAAAAGAAGTGGCTGGAGAGAACATCCGCGCTTAAAATTATTTTTATTAATTGCTACAAAAATAGTAATTTTGTAACAAGTAGTAGAGTAATAATACATTTACATTACAAAAAGATGAAAACAATCTAACCGAATTTTCTTTATGGTACAGTATATTGGTGCAAAAAATCCTTGTGGGTAATTAATCCTGCTAAAGGTTAAAGTTGGAAGGGGCTTTATTGATGAGTTCGTCTTGGTCAAGAAAAGAAAAAAACAGTAGATTTACTTACAATTTTTCTTCAATTAAAAAGATATCCATTATTACAGTGTTAATGACAAGTTTAACGTTTGATGTAGGTTTTGCAAAAGAAAAACATAATGAAGATTTGAATAAAATTTATCACGTTTACGTGGGAAATAAATATATAGGTGCGGTCTCTAATGAGAAAGCTATTGAAGAAATTATTGCGTCAAAGGAAAAAGGAGCAAGTCAACAATACAAAGAGTTATCGATTGATGCTAGTTCTTCTGTCAAAATAATCCCAGAGAAAGTATTTAGTAATCAAACTAAAGATGTGGAGATTTTGAAGAAATTAGAACAATCTTTAGTAGTTCAAGCTCCATCATTTACATTATCTGTAGATGGTGAGCCTGTAGTTTCTTTAAAAGATGCAAAAGACTATGAAGATACTATTCGTATGCTAAAACTACAATATGTTTCACAGCAAGAGCTAAATAGTTTATATGTTAACCAACAATCAACGAATATTCCACCATTACAGACTGGTGAAGCGCGCCTTGTAGATGTTTCTTTTAAACAGGAAGTTTCAGGTGCAATACAAAAAGTAGCACCAAATGCTATTGTAACGCCTACGGAAGCCGTGAAATATTTAATGACAGGCTCTCTTGAACAAGTAACATATAAAGTTCAATCAGGTGATGTTTTAGGATCGGTTGCCCAAAAACATGGATTAACAACAACTGAGCTAGTAGCGTTAAATCCTGGTATCACTGTTGATACAGTTTTACAGATTGGACAAGCATTAAACGTAACAGTCGCTAAACCATTTGTAACACTTGAGGTAAAACAGGAGAAGAAAGTTACTGATACTATTCCGTTTAAGAAAATAGTTGAAGAAGATCCGACGATGTATAAAGGTGAGAAAGTGATAAAACAACCAGGTGTTAATGGAAGTAAAGAAACATCTTATTTGTTAACGTCTGAAAACGGAACTCGTATATCCAAAGTTGCGTTAAAAGAAGATATTATACAACAACCAGTTGATGAAATTGAAGTAGTTGGTACGAAAGTGATTTCATCACGTGGTACAGGTGAATTTACTTGGCCAACAGTGGGTGGCTATATATCAAGTGGGATGGGCCAACGTTGGGGAGAACTCCATCGTGGTATTGATATCGCTCGTCCTAATAATTATAATATTTTAGCTTCAGATAATGGTGTTGTTGTCGCTGCTGGTGTCTCAGGTAGTTACGGTAATCGTATCGTAATTGATCATCATAATGGTTATACAACGCTTTACGGACACCTTTCTTCAATTGAAGTAAAAGTAGGACAAGTGGTAGAAAAAGGTTCTGTTATAGGTGTTATGGGCTCTACTGGAAATTCTACAGGTACACATCTACACTTTGAAGTTGAAAAAAATGGTTCGTTAGAAAATCCATTAACATATGTAGGGCGTTAATTAGTTCGAATAGAAGACAGTCCGAAGTAGGACTGTCTTTTTGTATACGTTGTATTTAAATCTATGTTATTTCCCAAGAAATATTTGTCGAAATATAGTTGGATAAAATATCGTATAATGTCTTAGGATTTAGAATAATGCATAGAAGCAAAAAGCATGGTAGAGTTAAGAGTAGTTACTTTAACTTCTTTCAGTAAAATCCCCCACCTTTATAGGTGGTGAGTTGAATACGGAGTGAAGTTATTTTTCAACGGGTGTCCGCTGAAATAGAGGAACTTAGGCTAAAAACTTCACATTCTATGAAAACGCCAAGGAGTGCTTATAGGATATTCGCCTAAAATCATCGCATCCGTGCGAGAACGGCTAACTAACCTGCATCGTGTCGGCCCTCATGTTGTTGCTGTCGCTACGTTAGCACTGCGCTTTTGCACAAAAGACATTTGCAGGCCTAACTACAAAGCCAAATCATAATAGATAGAATACACATCGTTTAAGAATAGATAAAAAGCGAAAGGGAGAGAAATATATGGACAAAACCATTTTAGTTGTTGACGATGAAAAACCAATCGCAGATATTTTACAGTTTAATTTAATAAAAGAAGGGTACAAAGTTATTTGTGCTTATGATGGAGATGAAGCTCTAGAGAAGGTTGAGGAAGAGCAACCTGATTTAATGCTTTTAGATATAATGTTACCTAAGCGTGATGGGATGGAAGTTTGTAGAGAAGTACGAAAAAAATATGATTTTCCGATCATCATGCTAACAGCAAAAGGTTCTGAGATTGATAAAGTATTAGGATTAGAAATGGGCGCAGATGATTATGTGACGAAGCCATTTAGTACACGAGAGCTTATTGCGCGTGTAAAGGCGAATATGCGTCGCTTACAAGTAGTAGCTCCTACTGCTGAAGAAGTCGAGGAAGAATCCAATGAAATTGTAGTAGGTTCTCTAGTTATTCAACCAGACGCTTATTTAGTGCTGAAACGTGATGAGGCAATTGAACTAACACATAGGGAGTTTGAATTATTACATTACTTAGGTAAGCATATCGGTCAAGTGATGACGCGTGAACATTTACTGCAGACTGTGTGGGGCTATGATTATTTCGGCGATGTACGAACAGTAGATGTAACAATTCGTCGTTTGCGGGAAAAAATAGAGGACAATCCTAGTCATCCAGCTTGGATCGTCACACGTCGTGGAGTAGGTTATTATTTACGAAATCCTGAACAGGAGTAAAAAGGAATGCAGAAAGTAAGCTTCTTTAAATCAATTCATGTAAAGCTAGTACTAATTTACATCTTACTAATCCTACTTGCTTTGCAAATAATAGGAATCTATTTCGCGCGTGAATTAGAGCGGAATTTAAAAGAAAACTTTCGGGAATCCATTTTTCAACGTGTCGATTTGATGCAATATAGCATTCGTGAAGAAATGTTAAAAGAGCGCGATGAAAGTAGTATGCCAACTCTTGAAGAGAGCTTGAAAACGATAGTTATGGAGTTTTCAACGGGGTTGAAGGACGTTTCTGATGGAGATATTTTAGGAATCCGTGTCATCGATAATAGACAACGTATTCGCGCCACATCTGAGGTAGACAATCAAGGTTTGATTGGACAGCGCTCAAATAATGATCTCGTGCGCCGTGCCATCTCTGCGGAAACTTTATTTGAAAACATTAAACTTGATAATAAAACAAGAAATCGAGTGTGGGTGTTAGCTTCGCCAATTCGAGATGGTGCAGGTCCTGATGATGAAATCATAGGGGTTCTTTACATTGAAGCTGATATTGAATCTGTTTTTGAACAAGTGAATGACATTAACCGTATTTTCCTTGGGGGTACGGCAGTGTCCATGGTGATTACGATCTTTTTAGGGATTTTAGTGGCACGAACAATTACACAGCCAATTTCAGATATGCGTAAGCAGGCACAGGCGATGGCAAAGGGTAACTACTCTCGAAAAGTGCGGGTTTATGGTACAGATGAGATTGGGCAGCTTGCTATTACCTTTAATCATTTAACCAATCGCTTGCAGGAGGCGCAATCTACTACAGAGGCAGAACGGCGAAAGCTCGATTCGGTCCTTAGTAATATGACGGATGGTGTTGTTGCGACAGATCGAAAAGGGCGGATCATTCTTATTAATGATCCCGCGCTAGAGCTTCTCCATATTTCAAGAGATATTACATTAGGTCGTCCGATTGCATCTGTTTTAGGTATTGACCAAGAGTATAGTTTTGAGGATTTAATTCACATGAATGATGCGGTGAATTTAAATTTCAGTACAGCAGACGCACCGTATATTTTGCGTGCGAATTTCTCTGTCATTCAAAAAGAAACGGGCTTTATTAATGGTCTAATTACCGTACTGCATGATATTACGGAGCAGGAAAAAATAGAGATGGATCGTAGAGAATTTGTATCGAATGTGTCACATGAATTACGGACGCCATTAACGACGATGCGTAGTTATTTAGAGGCGTTAGCGGATGGTGCATGGAAAGATGAAAATATTGCTCCAACATTTTTGAATGTCACACAAACAGAGACAGAGCGTATGATCCGATTAGTGAATGATTTATTGCAGTTATCACGAATGGATAGTTCAGATTATGAGTTGAATAAAGACATTGTTCTATTCAATTCATTCTTTAACCGTATTATTGATCGTTTTGAAATGTCTAAGTCAGACAAAGTGAGATTTGAACGTTTATTACCAGAAGCCTCTTATTATGTAGAGATTGATACAGATAAGGTGACACAAGTTATCGATAATATTATTTCCAACGCTATTAAGTATTCACCAGATGGAGGTAATATTCGCTTTGGCTTTACAGTGCAAGGAGATATGCTGAAGGTGATGATTTCTGATGATGGTATGGGAATTCCTAAGGAAAATGTAGGACGTATTTTTGACCGTTTCTATCGAGTAGATCGAGCACGAGCACGATCTATGGGAGGCACTGGTCTAGGTCTAGCTATTGCGAGAGAGATGATTGAAGCTCACGATGGTAAAATATGGGCTGAAAGTGAGGAAGGACATGGAACAACAGTGTTCTTCACATTACCACTTAATTTAGATGATTTTGACGAGGCAGGTGAGTGGGAATGAAATATATAGAACCAGTTAAATCAGGTGTATTATTTCTACTCGTTGTGCTAAGTGTAGTTTTAACTTTTATGATTTGGACATACACGCCAGATTATAAAGTTATTGAACAGACTGAAGGAAAAGAAATCCTGATTGGACCACAAAAGAAAATGGCGGATGTCATTAGGCCGTATAAAGCTATTTACCGTTTTGATAAGGAATTTACCGGAACCGTTTCTAATGGCGTCATGGAAGATATTATGCAAGCATTTGAGGGATGGAATATTCTAGATTTAATGCCTGTAAACAATAACCTTACAGCCGACTCTTTAAACGAGATGATTCGTACGAACAATTGTATGACTGTCTTTTTTACTGGTGAGATTCCTTACTCTGCCTTTAACTCAATTTTTCAGTTCGCCGATAAGGAGCTACCTGAAACAACCTTTAATCGTATGATTATAGATTGGAGTAAGTATAATAACAAAGAGTTACAGGTGTTTTTCATTAGTGGCAATAATGAATCATTGATGCGTTCGCATGTAAGTCTAGAAAATGCTAATCAGTTTGTACGAAATATTATTGAGCCAGCGAAAACATATGGTCCTTTTACAGAGGTGGAGCGAGATGGCTTTACCTCACTATATATTGCAAACGATAAAATTGAATCATCAAAGTATACGTATTTTATCGAAGAGAAACCTGAATTGTTAAAAGATGTATTATTTACAAATCTAAAAAATGTCCGGCGAACTGATGAAAGTACAACTACTGAAAAATATCAAGATGGAATGTCAAAGATGGTGCTTGATTCAAAATTGAAATCATTGACTTATGCAAATCCAGCTGCAGAAAGTAGTATAAGAATAGAACCTTCCAAGCTCTTGAAGGATAGTTTTGAATTTATCAATGAACACGGTGGCTTTACAGATGATTATCGCTTAGTATCAACAAGTACAAGCAATAATCAATTAGATTATCAGTTATATTTACACGGATTACCGATTTTTAGTGAACAGGCGATAAATCGAATTACAACCGTTTGGGGAGATAACCGTATTTTCGTCTACAAACGTCCATACTTTTCTTTTGAGAAAGATATTCCATCCGAAAGAGAGATGAAAGAACTTCCGTCAGGAACAGAAGTCGTTGAACAGATTAAAAAGCTAAATAACATTGCTTTATCAGATATAGATGACATTGTTGTGGGATTCTATTTGACTCTTGATCAAAATACAATTGTGACAATAGAGCCGTGTTGGTTTGTCATTCGTAATGGTGTATCCACGAGACTGACGCCTGAAGTAGTAGGGGGTGTCAAAAATGGATTGGAATAGAACAAAATCTATTTTTATATTCGTTTTTTTAATCTTAAATATTTTCTTGTATTGGTTGTATTTAGATCGTTATAACGAAGCGCAGAGCGTAGAAATACTAGGTGAAAAAACAATAGAAGCCCGTTTAAAAGATGATAATATTACGTATGGACCACTGCCTAATAGTAACGAGTCTGCTACTTACATTACAGGCGAAGTGCATATTTTTAAAAATTCTGCTCCTGATGATAATCAGAAAGTGAGTTTTACGGATGAGACACATACACAAATAAGTGCTGTTTTTATCAATCCTGTGAAATTACGAAATATTAATGACGATGCAAGTCTTATCGATTTTGTCCACACAAACGTTAAAAACGGGGATTCTTATGCATTATGGGAGGTAGACCGTGAGGAACGAGTCGCAGTTTTCTTCCAGAAGAAAAATAATCGAATATTCTATTACAATGATAGTGCCGTGTTAAAAGTACACTGGAATATGGATAACGAAGTGACAAAGTATGAGCAGACAATGATTGACAATATAGAAGAGATGGAGCAACAGGAAACCGTTATTCCACCACTTCAAATTTTCCAAACACTTTATAATAAAACGCTATTAAAATCAGACTCGAGTATTGCGCAAGTGAAGTTAGGTTACTCGACATTTAGTAAATTAGATAAAACGCAAGTGTTGATACCAACATGGGAAGTACAAGTGAAATTATCGGACGGAGAAATAGAAGAGTACTTCGTTGATGCTATTGATGGAAAAATTATTGAAATCCAAGGAGACAAGCAACAAGGTGAAGAGGAAGACTGGGGAGTTGAATGATGCGATTTAGTGTTTTAGCAAGTGGCAGTACAGGAAATTCGATTTATGTAGAGAATGATGATCATGCATTTATTGTCGATGCTGGTCTAAGTGGCAAAAAGATGGAGCAACTATTTACAAAAGTCGACCGCAATATGAAACAGCTAAGTGGCATTTTCGTTACGCATGAGCACAGTGATCATATTAAAGGAATAGGTGTATTGGCACGAAAATATAATGTACCTATTTATGCAAACAACAAAACATGGCAAGCAATGGACGGGCTAGTTGGGGATATACCTTTAGAGCAACGTTTTGAATTTGAAATGGATACTGTAAAGCATTTTGGTTCATTAGCTGTTGAATCCTTTGCTGTATCACATGATGCAGCAGATCCAATGTTCTATAGTTTTCATGAAAACGGGCGTAAGCTTGTTGTTATTACGGATACAGGTTATGTTAGTGACCGTATGAAGGGTATCATTCGAGGTGCTGATTCCTTTGTATTTGAAAGTAACCACGATGTGAATATGCTGCAAATGGGGCGCTATCCATGGTCTATCAAACGTCGTATTTTAAGTGATGTAGGGCATGTTTCAAATGAGGATGCAGCTATAGCAATGAGTGAGGTAGTATTTGAAAAACCAACAAATATTTATTTATCACATTTAAGTAAAGATAATAATATGAAAGAGCTTGCGCGCATGAGTGTCACACAAACTTTGCAATCCTGCGGTATTATTGCCGGAGAGTATTTAAATTTATTTGATACAGATGCAGAAGAGCCGACAAAATTAGTTACTGTGTAACTTTTCTCAGCAAATGTTTTATGTAACGTAAGTGAAACGGCAGTTACAAATGTTTTATGTAACGTAAGTGAAACGTCGGCTACATTGCTTTTGGCTTAAAGTGAGTTAATCATATCGAATTATACAATAAAAAAATGAGGCTTTAATGAGGCTGTTCAATTACATTTTATAGAAAATGCATTGAACAGCCATTTTTATGTCCATTTTATTTATTTTTCATCTGATTTTAATGTTTGAATCGTAATATTAAGGTAACAACTAACAAATACTAATAAGAGAAAGGACGAGGAGAATGAGCTATTTTCAAGATGATGATAAAAACAAAGATTTTCTAAAAAATGATGATATACAGAAGTCACCTCTTCAGGAGCGACTCGAACAAGAGGAGCGAGAAACGCAAGAGAAGCGTCATAAAAAGAAAGGCGGTGGCGGAGGAAAGGGTGGTTATTTTTTCACTGGTCTTATCGGTGTCATCATTGGCGCTTTACTCGTGTGGCTCATGATGCCTGGACTTGTCAATCAAATGCCAGGTACAACGACGAGCAGCACGGGTGAAAATGAAACAACCATTAATCAAGTTGCAACAGAAGTGACTACTGATGTTACGAAAGCCGTAGATAAGACTTCTGGGGCTGTTGTAGGGATCACGAATATTCAAGAAGTAGCAAGCGGCGGATTCTGGAGTCCACAAGCCTCAGAACAGCCTGCAGGAAGCGGTTCAGGTGTTATTTACAAAGTTCAAGGTGATAAAGCCTTTATCGTGACAAATAACCATGTTATTGAGGGTGCAAAACAGTTAGAAGTAACAATGCCAGATGGAACGAAAGAAGTAGCGCAATTAGTTGGTCGCGATGTTTGGACAGACTTAGCTGTTATTTCAATCAGCTCTAAAGACGTTAAGACAGTTGCGACATTTGGTAACTCAGACGTATTAAAACAAGGTGAAACAGTTATCGCAATAGGTAACCCACTTGGCTTAGAGTTCTATGGCTCTGTTACTACAGGTGTTGTTTCTGGTAAAGATCGTTCTGTACCAGTGGACATAAATAATGATGGCACAAAAGATTGGCAACAAGAAGTATTACAAACAGATGCAGCTATCAACCCTGGTAATAGTGGTGGTGCACTTGTTAACCTTGCTGGTGAATTAGTCGGTATTAACTCCATGAAAATTGCGGAATCTTCTGTTGAAGGTTTAGGATTCTCAATTCCGATTAACTCAGCAATTCCAATTATCGAGGAATTAGAGAAAAATGGTGAAATGAAACGTCCAACAATGGGTATTCAATTAGTAGACTTAACGGATGTTCCGTCATTCCACCAACAGCAGACGTTACAATTGCCAAAAGACTTAACAACAGGTGTTGTTGTTACAGATGTCGTAGCTAACTCTCCATCTGCAAAAGCAGGCATTCAACAATACGATGTTATAGTTGAAATGGATGGCAAAAAAATTGAAACAGCAATCGATTTACGTAAACATTTATATAATGACAAAAAAATTGGTGATAAATTAACGATGAAAGTATATCGTCAAGGTAAAATAGTGGAACTATCACTAACATTAACAAATAGTGGTTCATTGTAAAGTTAAAAATCAGTGGGGATGATAGGATCTCCACTGATTTTTTCGTTGAATTATGAAGAATGATTTAGAAAATATTGTGGATAACTAGAAAATTGTGAATAATAACATTAACAAGGTGAGTGGCGGTATGAAGCCTATTCTTCCATACTTGCCTGTCCTTTGTTACAATAGATTGTGGATAACATAGACCGAATTGTGAATAAGTTTGTGGAAATTTCGGAAAATAAGAAGAGGTGTAAAAATGGAAAAATACAGCTGTGAAAACCATATAGAACACGCTTTAGACATGTTTGTGGCAGAGCAAAAAGAGTTCCCGATTATGGATAAAGTCGAAGAGGATAAAAAGTTATCCACAAAATGTAGCTACTGTGAACAGCCTGCAGAATATCTTGTATCAAGTAAATAACTTTACACAAGATATAGGATTCTCTTGTGGATATGTTGATAACTTTTGTGGATAATTTGTTTGTAAATGAAATGTAAAGGTGGATAACGTGTGAATATAACGATTGTATCAGTCGGAAAACTAAAAGAAAAGTACTTAAAAATGGGCATAGACGAATACGTAAAACGTCTCGGTGGCTATGCAAAAATGGATATAATCGAAGTACCAGATGAAAAAGCACCCGAACAGCTAAGCGAAGCAGAAATGGAAATCGTCAAGAAAAAGGAGGGTGAACGTATTCTATCTAAAATCGGCCCAGATACATACGTTATCGCCTTAGCCATTAACGGCAAAATGAAAACCTCAGAACAAATGGCGGCAGATCTTGAATCTCTAATGACCTACGGCAAAAGTAAAATCGCGTTCGTCATCGGTGGTTCCCTTGGTTTACATGACGATGTGTTAAAACGAGCTGATGAGCAACAGTCTTTCGGAAAGATGACATTACCACATCAGCTAATGAAACTTGTTTTGGTGGAGCAGGTTTATAGGAGTTTTAGGATTATGAAGGGTGAACCTTACCATAAGTAAGTGCGTTTTTTTCTGAAGAAATTGATACAGCACCATTCCTTTTCGTATGGAAGGTGCTGTGTTGATTAGATGAACATTGTCCATGTACAACTTAAACGTGACGCACATAACTTAGTCGTGATGTAAACAACTCAATCGTGATGCACACAACT
>NZ_JBYTDL010000042.1:0-24009 GCF_058791335.1 Lysinibacillus sp. EB271-A1-10B | reverse complement strand
AACACGGAAGTTAAGCTCTTTAGCGCCGATGGTAGTTGGGGGCTTCCCCCTGTGAGAGTAGGACGTCGCTAGGCAATGTAAACAGTCAGCTGTGTGCTGGCTGTTTTTTTATTTTTACGAAAAACCTTAATAATTTATCAATAATTCCACAAAACTTGCTTAAAATAAGACAGAGCTTAACTAACATTTATTCTAAATGTAGAAGAAATTAAAAAAGGCTATATTTTCTTCAATATAAAAAAGGAAGAAAAGTCTATTAAAGATGGCACTTAGAAAAATCTGAATTGTCTTTCTTTTATAAGTTTCTTGACAGTAGCTTAGCACGTTGTTAATCTTACAATTAATATTCTTTTAACTATAGGAGGACGTTACGAAAATGTGGGAAACTAAATTTGCCAAAGAAGGTTTAACTTTTGATGATGTATTATTAGTACCAGCCCATTCAGAAGTATTACCGAAAGATGTTGATTTATCAGTTCAACTAACACCGAAGATTAAATTAAATATTCCAATGATCAGCGCAGGCATGGATACAGTTACAGAATCTAAAATGGCAATTGCTATGGCACGTCAAGGTGGCATCGGTATTATCCATAAGAACATGTCGCTTGATGAGCAAGCTGAGCAAGTAGAAAAAGTAAAACGTTCTGAAAATGGTGTTATTACAAACCCATTCTTCTTAACTCCGACTCACCAAGTTTTCGATGCTGAGCATTTAATGGGTAAATACCGAATTTCTGGTGTACCAATCGTTGATAGCATGGAAAATCAAAAGCTAGTAGGGATCATTACAAACCGTGACTTACGCTTTATTTCTGACTATTCTTTAAAAATTGAAGATGTTATGACAAAAGAAGATTTAATTACAGCTCCTGTTGGAACGACTCTAGAGGATGCTGAAAAGATTCTTCAACAATATAAAATCGAAAAGTTACCAATTGTAGATGAAGAAGGTAAATTAACTGGATTAATTACAATTAAGGATATCGAAAAGGTAATTGAGTTCCCTAAAGCTGCAAAAGACATACATGGTCGTTTATTAGTAGGGGCAGCAGTAGGTGTTTCAAAAGATACGATGATACGTATTGAAAAGCTTGTTGAAGCACAAGTAGACATCGTAGTTATCGATACAGCTCACGGTCATTCTGAGGGTGTATTACAAACAATTCGCTCTATCCGTGAATCTTATCCAGAGCTTGAAATTATCGCTGGTAACGTGGCAACAGCTGAAGGTGCACGCGCATTATTTGAGGCTGGTGCAGATGTAGTGAAAGTTGGTATTGGACCAGGATCTATTTGTACAACTCGTGTCGTAGCTGGTGTAGGTGTACCACAAATTACAGCTGTTTACGATTGTGCAACAGTAGCACGTGAACTTGGGAAAACAATTATTGCTGATGGAGGCATTAAATATTCTGGTGACATCGTAAAGGCTCTTGCAGCGGGTGGTAATGTGGTAATGCTTGGTTCACTTCTTGCAGGTACTTCTGAATCTCCTGGTGAAACTGAAATCTTCCAAGGTCGTCGATTCAAAGTATACCGTGGTATGGGTTCAATTGGGGCTATGGAAAAAGGTTCAAAGGATCGTTATTTCCAAGAGGATGCGAAAAAATTAGTGCCTGAAGGTATTGAAGGTCGTCTTCCTTACAAAGGACCTCTAGCGGATACTATTTATCAATTAATCGGTGGTATTCGTGCAGGTATGGGCTATTGCGGTTCAGCTAACCTTGAGTTCTTACGTGAAAATGCTCAATTTGTTCGAATGACAGGTGCAGGTCTACGTGAATCACATCCACATGATGTACAAATCACAAAAGAATCACCAAACTATTCGATGTAATATATTACTAGCAACTTTTATGCTCTCGAATCGTCTACAAAGATGACACGAGAGCATTTTTTTATGATAGAGAGTGCGCACGGACATTACTATATATGATAAAATGTCGAGGACAAGAATATTTTTTTGGAGGGCTTTAAAGGTGAAAAAGACAATGAACACTGTTATACGCTTACTCCTAATTCCTGTTTTGTTATTTAGTGTTTTAGCAGGTATTCCAGCGAAGGCAAATGCAGAAACAGATTTAGGACTACACGTGGATGCTGCAATTTTAATTGACGCAGATTCAGGAAAAATTTTATATGAACAAAATGCAGATACTTCACTAGGTATTGCGAGTATGACAAAAATGATGACTGAATACCTGTTATTGGACGCAATTGAAGCAGGTACAGTTAAGTGGGATCAGGAATATCATGTAACTGATTATACGTATAAAATGTCTCAAGATCGTGCGTTAAGTAATGTACCATTGCGTAGAGATGGATCTTACACAATTCGTGAATTATATGAGGCGATGGCAATTTACTCTGCAAATGCTGCTACAGTTGCTATAGCAGAAACAATTGCGGGTACTGAAACTGAGTTTTTAAAGCTAATGAATAAAAAAGCAGAAGAGCTTGGTCTTACAGACTATAAATTCGTAAACTCTTCTGGTCTTAACAATGCAAATCTATTTGGTATGCATCCAGCAGGTACTGGACCAAATGATGAAAACGTAATGCCTGCTAAGTCTGTAGCTAAATTAGCATATCATTTACTAAAAGATCATCCAGACGTATTAAAAACATCTAAAATTGCCAAAAAGACGTTCCGTGAAGGTACAGAAGATGCAATTAATATGGAGAACTGGAACTTTATGTTGCCAGGATTAGTGTACAAATATGAAGGCGTTGATGGATTAAAAACAGGAACAACAGACTTTGCGGGACATTGCTTTACAGGTACTGCAGTGCGTAATGGTACACGTTTAATTTCTGTTGTAATGAAGGCTGTAGATGCAAACGGAGAAGGCTCATATAAAGCTCGCTTTGATGAAACAGCTAAATTATTTAACTATGGCTTCTCACAATTCTCGAAACAAGAAATTATCCCAGCGAACTATAAGTTTAAAGATCAAGAAACAGTAAAAGTTACGAAAGGTAAAGAAAAGAATGTAGCAATTGCTGTTAAAGAACCAGTTTCATTTATGATCAAGTCATCTGAAAAAGACTTATATAAACCTAAACTAGTATTAGATAAAAAGAGTCTTGAAGCAGGGGTTAAGAAGGATACAGTTGTCGGAAAGGTAGTTATTGAGCGCTCAGAGGGCACAGATCACGGTTTTATTGACGGTAAGGGTCTTAAGGCTGATGTTGTCACAACAGAGGCTGTGGAGCGTGCTAGTGGTATCTCATTATTCTTCCAAGGTATTGGTAGCTTCTTCGGAAACTTATGGGGCAGCATTACTGACTTTGTCGGTGGCTTATTTTAATAATTAATCTAAAGAACACGTAGATGTTTTCAAACATCTCGTGTTCTTTTTCACGTTTTTACACTTTACTGCATACGCTATTAGGCGAAAGGATGTGGCTAAATGTGTGGCATTACAGGATGGGCTAGCTTTCAAAAGGATTTAAGAACAAGTAATGAAATTCTAAAGTTAATGACGCAAACATTAAATAAACGAGGGCCTGATGATGAGAATATATGGTGTAGTGAGCATATTGCATTTGGCCATCGTCGGTTAGCTGTCATAGATTTAATCGGTGGAAAGCAACCGATGAAAAAAGTACATGATGGTGCAAACTATGTCATTACATATAATGGCGAACTTTATAATACAGAAGAGTTAAGGAAAGAGCTTCAAAATCGAGGGCATGTTTTTACAACGCATTCAGATACGGAAGTATTATTAACTGCTTATATTGAATGGAAAGAGCAGTGTGTTGATTTTTTAAATGGAATTTTCGCTTTTGGTATATGGGATGAACAATCACAATCTCTTTTTTTATGTCGAGATCGACTAGGTGTAAAACCTTTGTTTTACACAGAACAACAAGACGGCCTGCTTTTTGCATCCGAGGTGAAAGCATTATTAGCTCATCCATTGATTAAAACAACCGTTAATACGGAAGGGCTAGCAAATATGATGGCTGTAGGGCCATCTAGAATGCCCGGAAAATCACTTTTCCAAAATATTAGTGAGCTACGTCCAGGATATGCAATGCGTTTCTCTAGAGAGGGTAGACGAGTTTGGCAGTATTGGCAGTTACAAAGTAAAAGACATGAAGAGTCATTAGAGGAAACGATCGAACATGTCCGTTTTTTGCTAACGGATGCTATTGAACGACAGCTTGTTTCAGACGTACCGATTTGTACATTTCTTTCAGGCGGATTAGATTCCAGCATTATTACTGGAATTGCAGCAAACAGGTTTCATGAACAAAACAAAGGCATGCTCCATACGTATTCTATAGATTATGAGGATAATGAACGCTTCTTTAATCCACATGCTTTTCAAACATCAACAGACACGTATTGGATTCAAAAAATGACAGATACCTTTAGTACAACACATCATGCTGAGGAAATTTCTCAGCAGCAATTAATCGATTGGTTGGTAGATTCAGTCGTTGTTAGAGATTCACCAGGGATGGCAGATGTAGATTCATCGTTACTATGGTTTTGTCGAGAAATAAAAAAAGACTTTACCGTTGCACTATCCGGTGAATGTGCAGATGAAATTTTCGGCGGCTATCCATGGTTTACAGAAAAGACAACAGGCTTTCCTTGGATTCGTTCACTGTCTGAAAGATCAACAATGTTACAAGAGCGGTGGCGTAAGAAATTAAAAGTTGAATCATTTGCACAACAAGCATATTCGCAAACAATTGCCGAAGTACCATATCTTGATGGAGAGAGTATTGAGGCAGTAAGGCAACGTGAAATGTTTTATTTGAATACGGTATGGTTTATGCAAACATTGTTGGAACGAAAAGACCGTATGAGCATGGGGGCGAGTCTTGAAGTTCGTGTTCCGTTTGCAGATCATCGACTTGTTGAATATGCGTGGAATATTCCTTGGGAAATGAAAAATTTAGGAGGTATAGAAAAGGGTTTGCTTCGTAAGGCAATGCAACATTTATTGCCAGAAGAAGTTTTATATCGGAAAAAGAATCCGTACCCTAAAACATACCATCCAGTTTATACAGCAGGTATTCAAAAATGGCTAAGAGAAATAATGGAGGATAAAAATTCAATTCTTCATGAATTGTTTGAGCGACAGAAGCTAATAGGGCTAATTGAAACTGGTGGCAGTTCTTTCAAAGTTCCTTGGTATGGACAATTAATGGCAGGTCCACAGCTTTTGGCTTATCTTGGCCAAATCCATACATGGTTTAAGCTATATAATATTCAACTAATTGAATCGTAATATAACGGAAACACCGATCAACCTTTTAAGGTTGATCGGTGTTTTTTCTGTACGTCCCAACAACTCATTAGCTTTTCAATAGAAGGTTCAATTTCATGTACAGGTATGCCTCCAAAACCTAGTAAAAATTGAGCTTGCGATGGTGTAGAGTGATCTAGGCGATAATCAGATAGTGGATAGATTTTGATTTCCGCATTGGATGCGAGCTGCTGTAAATGCTTTTCGGACAAAGTATGCTGTACATCTAGTAAAATATGCATTCCTGCTTGCTCACCGGTAATATTAATTTGATTAGAATAGTTTTCTAAAATAGAAGTAAGTTTTTCATGCTTTTTTCGATAAACCTTCCTCATACGATTTAAATGCTTTGCAAAATGGCCATCACGCATAAAATTAGCTACGATATGTTGATCAAAACGGGGTACCGTTGATGAATAGTAATTAAACATATCATTATAAGTAGCAAGTAATTTTGATGGAAGTACAAAATAAGCAACACGCAAGGACGGCATTAATGATTTTGTAAATGTACTCATATAAATGACTTTATCATTTCGATCTAATGCATGAAGTGCAGGAATTGGCTTTCCAGTATAACGAAATTCGGAATCGTAATCATCTTCAATAATGTATCGAGAGGAGCTTTGTGCGGCCCAATTTAAAGCCTGTGCACGTCTTGTAGCCGATAATACTGCTCCTGTAGGGAATTGGTGTGATGGCGTAATATAGACAACGTCAGCGCTAGTTTTTTCGAGCTCATGAATGACAATTCCTTCATCATCGACCGCAATTGGATAGACTTTTCGTTTATGCTGGGAAAACATACGATGCACAGCTGGATATCCAGGGTTTTCAAGCGCAAAGCAAGTATCGTCACCAAAGAGGCGCAATATCATTGGTAGAAGCTGTTCAGTTCCTGAGCCGATGACAATTTGCTCGGGACTACAAACAACCCCGCGTGATTGAAATAAATAATTAGCAATCTCCGTTCGTAAAGATAGTTCTCCTTGAGGCTCACCTGTTAATAATAATTCCTTTGAGGCATCATCAAAGAGCTCTTTCGCATATTTTCGCCATGTTTGAAATGGAAAGGCATCAATATCGATAGAACCAGGATTAAAATCTATCTTGTAAGATTTTTTCTTAGGTTGCTCGTGTAAAGAAACTATTGTGTCCTGCTGAATATATGGAAGCTCGTCAATTTCCTCTACAAAATAACCGACACGTGATTTAGACATAATATAGCCTTCTGCAAGTAGCTGTGCATATGCAATTTCAATAGTTGTTTGAGAAATATTCAAAAAATCGGCTAATTTTCTTTTTGATGGTAATTTTTCTCCTACTGCAATTTTCTTTGAAATTATAGCTTCCTTAATGCCGCTATAAAGCTGGTCATAGAGCGGTTTTTCACCATTTTTTTCTAGTTGGAATAATAACATGTCCATGTTCATTCATCCTCCTGACCTTATGGTTATTTTGTAAACTGGATATTTTTATATGGTCAATTTCAATTATACTAAATTTCATCATAAAGGTGGAGGTTAGAAATCATGAGACAAACAGGTACAGAATTAGTTAAGCGCGGGATGGCGGAAATGCAAAAGGGTGGCGTCATTATGGATGTTATTAATGCAGAGCAGGCGAAAATTGCGGAAGCGGCAGGAGCTGTAGCTGTCATGGCATTAGAACGAGTACCATCAGACATTCGCAAGGCGGGTGGTGTTGCACGTATGGCTGATCCTCGTATTGTCGAGGAGGTATTGGGGGCAGTATCTATTCCTGTAATGGCTAAAGCGCGTATTGGACATATTGTAGAAGCAAGAGTGTTAGAAGCAATGGGTGTTGATTATATTGATGAAAGTGAAGTATTAACGCCAGCAGATGAAGAGTTTCATTTATTAAAAAGTGACTACACAGTGCCCTTTGTTTGTGGGTGTCGTGATTTAGGTGAAGCTGCTCGACGCATTGGTGAGGGAGCTTCTATGCTACGAACTAAAGGGGAACCAGGGACAGGTAATATTGTTGAGGCAGTTCGCCATATTCGAAAAGTGAATGCGCAAGTACGTAAGGTAGTTGGTATGACAGAGGACGAATTAATGACAGAGGCTAAATTGCTTGGTGCTCCTTTTGAATTATTAAGAGAAATTAAGCGTCTTGGACGTTTACCAGTAGTAAATTTTGCAGCAGGTGGAGTTGCTACGCCAGCAGATGCAGCATTAATGATGGAGCTTGGAGCTGACGGTGTATTTGTTGGTTCTGGTATTTTCAAATCAGAAAACCCAGAGAAATTTGCTCGTGCAATTGTTGAAGCTACTACGCATTATAAGGACTACAAGCTAATTGCTGAAATTTCAAAAGAGTTAGGTGTTCCGATGAAAGGCATCGATATTGCACAGCTTAGTCAAAATGAGCGTATGCAAGAGCGAGGCTGGTAAAATGAAGCGAATCGGTGTTTTAGCATTACAGGGCGCGGTGCGAGAGCATGTGCAAACGTTAGAGTCTCTCGGATGCGAAGCGGTCTTAGTAAAACAAAGAAGTGATTTAGAGAAGCTTGATGGACTTGTCTTGCCTGGTGGAGAAAGCACAACGATGCGCAAATTGCTGAATCGATACGAGTTATTAGAGCCAATTCGCACACTTGCAAAGCAAGGTTTACCGATGTTTGGAACATGTGCAGGATTGATTTTATTAGCAAGGGACTTAGTGGATTATGAATCACATTTAGCAGTGATGGACGTGGTAGTTGCACGGAATTCTTATGGACGTCAAGTAGATAGCTTTGAAGTGAAGCTCGACATACCTGAAATAGGTCCTGCCATTCCGGCTGTCTTTATACGCGCGCCACATATTGTTTCTGTAGGTGAAGGTGTTGAAGTATTAGCAGAGCATGACGAGAAAATCGTTTTAGCAAAAGACGGTCATTTATTAGGTTGTTCCTTCCATCCTGAATTAACGGAAGATACACGTATTCTTGAATATTTTGTATCTTTTATGGTATGACTTGCAAAATCTCATCTCATATAGTACAGTATGGATAAAATTTAAATAACTTAACACGATGATGGGAAGTAGTAACAAGCATGTTTTTTTTAGAGAGTCAGCGGGTGGTGGAAGCTGATAAAAGCACTTGTGAATCCGTCCTGGAGTTGCGCAGTCGAAGTGAATGAAGTAGGCTGTCGCCGGCTGAAATGCCGTTATGAAATAAGTGGATTAGACAAAGTACAAAGTGTCTAGTCAATTAGGGTGGCAACGCGGGTAGCTCTCGTCCCTTTTGGGGATGAGGGCTTTTTTGTGTTTCCACTAACTATTTTCCCATCATTAATAATCTACTGGAGGTATGACGATGTTAGATATTAAACGCGTGCGCGACAATTTCGCGGAAATTAAAGAAATGCTATTAACACGTAATGAGGATTTAGGAAACTTAGACGATTTTGAACAATTAGATGCAAAGCGTCGTGAATTAATTGCAAAAACAGAAGAGCTTAAAGCTGAGCGCAATAAAGTATCTGAGCAAATTTCTATTATGAAGCGTAATAAAGAAAATGCGGATGAAGTTATTGCACGTATGCGTCAGGTTGGCGATGAAATTAAAGAGCTAGATGTCCAATTAAATGATGTAGAAGACCGCTTTAAAGATATGATGATGCGTTTACCAAATGTTCCACATGAATCTGTACCAGTTGGCACAACAGAGGATGATAATGTAGAGGAATATACTTGGGGTGAGGTACCAACATTTGATTTTGACATTAAAGCACACTGGGATATCGCTACGGACTTACAAATTGTAGACTTTGAACGTGGTGCAAAAGTGACTGGTAGTCGTTTCTTGTTCTATCGTGGTCTTGGCGCTCGTTTAGAACGCGCATTAATGACGTTTATGATGGACTTACATGCAGAAGAGCATGGCTATGAAGAAATGCTACCACCTGTAATTGTTAATCGCGATAGCTTAACAGGTACAGGACAACTACCTAAATTTGAAGAAGATGTCTTTAAATTAGTTGATACAGATTACTTCATGATTCCAACAGCAGAAGTACCTGTGACAAACTTCTACCGTGATGAAATTTTACCGGTTGAAGCTTTACCACAAGGCTTTGCAGCATATAGTGCTTGCTTCCGTTCAGAGGCAGGATCTGCGGGCCGCGATACACGTGGTTTAATTCGTCAACATCAATTCAACAAAGTAGAATTAGTACGCTTTGTTAAACCAGAGGAATCTTATGAACAGTTAGAACTATTAACAGGTCATGCTGAAAAAGTACTGCAATTATTAGGATTACCATACCGCAAACTAAAAATGTGTACAGCTGATTTAGGCTTTACTGCAGCGAAAAAGTACGATTTAGAAGTTTGGATTCCAGCACAAAATATGTACCGTGAAATCTCTTCATGCTCTAACTTTGAAGATTTCCAAGCACGTCGAGCAAATATTCGCTTCCGTCGTGAGCCAAATGCAAAACCGGAGTATGTACACACATTAAACGGCTCAGGTCTTGCAATCGGCCGTACAGTAGCAGCAATATTAGAAAACTATCAACAAGCGGATGGAAGTGTAGTGATTCCTGAAGTATTAAGACCATATATGGGCGGAAAAGAAGTAATCGCTCCAAAGTAATCGGAGTCGAAAAATGAAAAAACTACTGTTGAAATTTCAACAGTAGTTTTTCTTTTTAACCAATAGCGTGAATTTTTTATTAAAACTCTTCATTTTCAACAATTAAAGCTTGTCGAGCCTTTTTCTCGGCCTTTTTTCGTTCACGTAAAGCTCGGAAAAAATCGGTTAAGATTTGTCCGCATTCCTCAGCTGAAATTCCTTCTGTTACTTCACATTCATGGTTAAAGCGTGCATCGTTTAATAAACGATAAAGTGAATCTACACAGCCAGCTTTTATATCTCTTGCACCATATACAACACGTGGCACACGAGATTGTAAAATGGCACCTGCACACATAGGGCAAGGTTCAAGCGTCACATAGAGTGTTGTTTTTTCAAGACGCCAGCTACCTATTTTTTTACAAGCTTCTTGAATAACCATTAGTTCAGCGTGCGTCGTCGCGTTTTGTGTTGTTTCTCGTAAATTATGAGCACGTGCAATAATCTCTCCATCGTAGACAAGCACGGCTCCTATCGGCACTTCTCCAAGTAAAGCTGCTTTCTTAGCTTCTTCCAGTGCACTGTTCATAAACAATCGGTCTGTTTCAAAAATATCCACTATGATCTCTCCTTATCATTTAGTGTATCTTGCTTAATTGACAATTGCTACTGTCAAATAAGTCTCGGCAACATCGCCTCCGTATTATGTAAGAAGTTAAAACGTTGACATATTTAAAATAACCATCTATATTTATATATGAACACATGCTCATATATAAATATAAAAGTTAGGGGTAAGCTAAATGGACGAAAAACTACAAAATACAGAGGTTCATAATAACAAAGAACAACATTTAGACGAAGAGACATTATTCGTCGTGTCTCAAACATTTAAAGCTTTAAGTGATCCGACAAGAATTCGCATTTTGAATTTATTATGTACGGATGAGCATTCAGTCAACGACATCGCTGAAATTTTAGATTTAGGCCAATCAACAGTTTCACATCAGTTACGTTTTTTGAAAAATTTACGGTTAGTGAAATATAGAAGGGAAGGAACAACCTTATATTATTCAAAAGATGATGACCACATTATGAATTTGTTAATGCAAGCTATTGAGCATGCTACACATAACTAGAACTAATGGAGGGATGAGAAATGGGACATAATCATGATCACAGCCATGACCATACACATGGCGCAAATAAAAAGGTGTTAATCTTATCATTTATTATTATTACGAGTTATATGGTTGTTGAAGCGATTGGTGGCTATTTAACAAATAGTTTGGCTCTTTTATCCGATGCAGGACATATGTTAAGTGATTCAATTTCATTAGCAATAGCTTTACTTGCTTTTATATTTGGAGAAAAGGCTGCGAGCTATAGTAAAACATACGGTTATAAACGATTTGAAATTTTAGCAGCGGTATTAAATGGTGTGACTTTAATTTTGATTGCTTTATTTATTTTCTATGAGGCAATAGAACGTTTTGCCAATCCGCCAGAAGTAGCAACAACAGGCATGCTAATTATTAGTACAATCGGTCTTTTGATAAATATTTTAGTAGCATGGATTATGATGCGTGGCAGTGATACAAAAGATAATTTAAATATGCGTGGAGCTTATTTACACGTATTAAGTGATATGCTTGGATCTGTAGGGGCCATCGTTGCCGCACTGTTAATAATGTTTTTTGGCTGGGGCTGGGCGGATCCACTTGCGAGTGTTATTGTTGCAGCATTAGTATTAAGAAGCGGCTACTATGTAACGAAGGCTGCTGTCCATGTTCTTATGGAAGGCACACCTTCAAACGTTGACGTTGAAGAGATTGTAAAAACTATTGTACAAACAAATGGCGTTCATAGCATTCATGATTTACACATTTGGACAATAACAAGTGGAACAAATGCACTTTCTTGTCATGCCGTTGTCGATGATCAGCTAAAAATTGTGGATGGTGAGCATATATTACGGGAAATTGAACATAATCTTGAGCATAAGGGCATAAAGCATGTAACGATTCAATTGGAAACAGTAGCGCATAAGCATGACCAATCAATTTTATGTACAATAAAAACTGAGCAGTCGAATCACCATCATCATTAATAAAAATATTTAGTTCTTTTTACACTTTGCATACCCTTCTCGGGTATAGTATGATGAGTGTGAGTAGGAGGTGTGTTGTATGGAGGATATAGTGAAAGAGGATGTTTGTCATACAGAGGAAGGTATGTCGTGTCGAAAAAGCCATCATCCTGAACGCGTAAAAAAAGATTTAACGACTCGTTTAAATCGAATCGAAGGTCAAATCAGAGGCATTAAAGGGATGATTGACAAAGATGTTTACTGCGATGATATTATTACGCAACTGTCTGCCACACAGTCTGCTTTAAATAGTGTAGCAAAAATATTGTTAGAAGGTCATTTAAAGGGATGTGTAGTAGATCGTCTATCAGAAGGTGATGAAGAAGTGTTAGACGAATTAGTAGTGACTATCCAAAAATTAATGAAGAAGTAGTAAAATTTTTAATAAATATATACCCCTATATAGTATATAAAATAAAAGGAGAGATATTTTATGCAAAATGTAACATTAAACGTACAAGGAATGTCATGTGGACATTGTGTAAACTCAGTGGAAAAAAGTGTTGGGGCTTTAGCAGGCGTTGAACAAGTAAAAGTAAACTTAGCTGATGGTTTAGTAGATGTAGCATTTGATGAAACACAAGTATCTCTAGATCAAATTAAAGAAACAATCGACGATCAAGGCTATGATGTTAAATAATATAAATAGGGTGCTCAAGTAGCACTCTATTATTTTCAATTACACATACCCCCTGTTGGTATGTAGGGAGGAGAAATGATTATGAGTTCAGAAATAAAGGAAGCGAATTTGCAAATTACAGGTATGACATGTGCAGCCTGTGCAACTCGTATAGAAAAAGGTTTAAATAAAATGGATGGTGTAGAACAAGCGACTGTTAATTTAGCTCTTGAAAAATCGTCCATTAAATATGATCCGACAAAACTAAATGAAGAAGACTTTGAAAAGAAAATTGAAGCACTTGGTTATGGTGTCGTTAAACAAAAAACTGAATTCAATATTACAGGTATGACATGTGCGGCCTGTGCAACACGGATAGAAAAGGGTTTAAATAAACTAGCAGGTGTATCCTCTGCGAACGTAAACTTAGCGCTCGAAAAAGCAACTATAGAGTTTAACCCATCTGAGGTGACGATTGCAGATATGATTGCGAAGGTTGAAAAATTAGGATATGAAGCGCATCAAAAAGCAGATGAGCAAGAGACAGTAGATCATCGAGAACAGGCCATTAAGCAACAGCAACAAAAATTTATTTTCTCGGCCATTCTTTCATTACCACTACTTTGGACGATGGTAGGACACTTTTCATTTACATCATTTTTATATGTTCCTGAATTTCTAATGAATCCGTGGGTACAAATGGTGTTGGCTACTCCCGTTCAATTTATCATTGGGAAGCAATTTTATGTTGGGGCATACAAAGCTTTACGCAATGGTAGTGCCAATATGGATGTGCTTGTAGTGATGGGTACCTCTGCAGCGTATTTTTATAGTTTATACCAAGCCATTATTACTACGGGGTCACATCATGCCCCTCATCTATATTTTGAAACGAGTGCCGTATTAATTACTTTAATTTTATTAGGTAAATTATTTGAGGCAAAAGCGAAGGGCCGCTCTTCTGAAGCGATCAAAAAGTTAATGGGCCTTCAGGCAAAAACGGCCATCATTGTTCGTGACGGTGTAGAAAAAGAAGTATCATTAGAAGAAGTAGTCATTGGCGACATTATTTTAGTGAAACCTGGTGAAAAAATCCCTGTCGATGGTGAAGTGTTAGAAGGAACAACAGCTGTTGATGAATCGATGTTAACAGGAGAGAGTTTACCTGTTGATAAAAAGCAAGGCGATTTATTATTCGGTTCCACTATTAATAAAAATGGTTTTATTAAAATGACGGCAACTAAAGTTGGGCGCGATACGGCCTTAGCTCAAATTATTAAAGTTGTAGAAGATGCACAAGGCTCAAAAGCGCCGATCCAACGCTTAGCAGACCAAATTTCAGGTATTTTTGTACCAATCGTTGTTGGTATTGCGATTGTAGCGTTTCTAATCTGGATTATTTGGGTGCGACCAGGTGAATTTACACCTGCACTAGAAGTATTAATCGCAGTTCTTGTTATCGCTTGTCCATGTGCGCTTGGATTAGCGACGCCAACATCGATTATGGCGGGCTCTGGCCGTGCGGCGGAATTTGGTATTTTATTTAAAGGTGGAGAGCATTTAGAGCAAACACAAAGCATCGATACAGTAGTTGTTGATAAAACAGGTACAGTGACACATGGTAAACCTGTATTAACGGATGTTGTATTAGCGACGAATCAAGACGAGGCACATTTTTTATCGTTAATTGGTGCAGCAGAGAAGCAATCCGAGCATCCGTTAGCAGAAGCAATTGTTCAAGGAATTACTGATCGTGGAATCGACCTAGGAGATGTTCAATTTTTTGAAGCAATACCAGGTTACGGTGTGCAAGCGACTGTATCTGGTCAAGGAGTTGTTATCGGTACTCGTAAATTGATGCAACAATACGGTATTCATATTGATGATATTTTACCAACAATGGAGCAATTAGAGGAAAACGGTAAAACTGCTATGTTAGCTGCGATTAACGGTCAATATGCTGGCCTAGTAGCAGTTGCTGATACAGTAAAAGATACTTCAAAAGAAGCGGTTAGTCGTTTACAAGAAATGGGTATTACTGTCATTATGATGACTGGTGATAATGAACGCACAGCACAAGCAATCGGAGCAGAAGTTGGTGTGAATCATGTGATTGCTGAAGTTCTTCCGGAAGGCAAAGCAGATGAAGTGAAAAAACTGCAAGCTCAAGGTAAAAAAGTGGCGATGGTTGGGGATGGTATTAATGATGCGCCGGCACTTGCGACAGCTAATATTGGGATGGCAATCGGTACCGGTACTGACGTAGCTATGGAAGCAGCGGATATTACACTAATTCGTGGTGATTTAAACAGTATCGCGGATGCTATCATAATGAGTCGTAAAACAATGCGCAACATTAAACAAAACTTATTCTGGGCATTTGCTTACAATACATTAGGTATTCCAATTGCCGCAATCGGTTTACTAGCTCCTTGGGTAGCAGGTGCAGCGATGGCGTTTAGTTCAGTATCTGTTGTATTAAATGCACTGCGTTTACAGCGAATTAAATTATAAGGTTAAAAATAGATCCACTATGGTGGGTCTATTTTTTTGTCACCTATTTTATAGAGAAATAGTTTGATTCTGTCTTTCATTTTCTCACTATGATACAATGAAAAGCACTGATTATAAAAAAACCTCGAAGACGAGGTAATTGATGATAGAATCCATAGAACATAAAGGAGGAGCTTCTGGTGACGGTTCCATTTGTTACGGTAGAAGGTCCGATTGGTGTTGGTAAAACCTCTTTATCGAAAGAGATTGCGGCGGCATTTAATTACCATCTATTAAAAGAAATAGTAGACGAAAACCCTTTTCTAAATAAGTTTTATGAAAACATTGAGGAATGGAGCTTCCAAACGGAAATGTTCTTCCTATGTAATCGCTATAAACAATTATCGGATATAAAAAGTTTCCGTTTAACGCATGATAAACCTGTTGTAGCGGATTACCATATTTTTAAAAATTTAATATTTGCAAAGCGTACATTGGCATCAACTGAGTATGATAAATACGAGGAAATCTATAAAATATTAACGAAAGATATGCCTGTACCTAATGTAGTTGTTTATTTACATGCCAGTGTTGATACGTTGATGAAACGTATTGCGATGCGTGGTCGTGAATTTGAAAAAATGATTTCGCGAGATTACATGGAGCAACTGGTGGCAGATTATCATTCTTTTATCGAGCATTTTGAGAAAATGCATCCTGAAATTCCTATTATTCGATTTAATGGTGATCAGCTTGATTTCGTAAAAAATCCAAATGATTTGACATATGTTTTACAAACAATAAAGGACACGTTACAACAAAGGAGTTTGCAACAATGAATTTGAGAGAGAAATACGATATTCCACCACAAACGGTCATTACAATCGCTGGTACGGTTGGTGTAGGAAAATCAACGATGACAAAAGCGTTGGCAGAGGCGCTAAATTTTCGTACGTCTTTCGAAAAGGTGGATACGAATCCATATTTAGATAAATTTTATGAGGACTTTGAAAAATGGAGCTTCCATTTACAAGTGTATTTTTTAGCTGAGCGTTTTAAGGAGCAGAAGCGAATCTTTGAATATGGCGGCGGGTTTATTCAAGATCGCTCAATCTACGAAGATACAGGGATTTTTGCGAAGATGCACTATGACAAAGGTACAATGAGCCCAACAGATTATGAGACGTATACAAATTTATTTGATGCGATGGTGATGACACCGTACTTCCCTCATCCAGATTTACTTGTTTATCTAGAGGGGCCAATTGATGATGTAATTGGTCGTATTCAAGAGCGTGGACGTTCGATGGAACAACAAACACCGCATGATTACTGGATTGAAATGCATGATCGCTATGAGAACTGGATCAATAATTTTAATTCATGCCCGGTTCTACGTTTAGATATTAATGATTATGATTTATTAAAAAATCCTGAAGCAATTGAATCAATTGTGAGCCGCATCAGTCATATGTTAAAACAAACAAGTCATTTACGTAAATAAAAGGTTTGAACTGAAGGTTATATTTCTAAAACAATAGGAAGATAAATTTTTGCTCTGGCCGAAAGCGGAGAGGCAGGCACAAACAAGTCATTTACGTAAATAAGAAATAAACTGTGCTTAAAAATGTAACATATAGTAAGGGAAGCTTTGCGTTCTGGCCGAAAGCGATGCGCCGGGCAGAAACAGCAATTGAATAAAATAAATGATTAAAAGACGTGAGACAATATGTAGCTATTGTGTCACGTCTTTTGGGTAGGAGGGATTGTTATAAGAATAGCAGTGTATTGTGGTTCAGGCTTAGGCATAAATCCAATTTATGCAGAGAAGGCAGCCGAATTAGGGACTGTATTAGCTCAAAATGGTCATGGTGTCGTTTATGGTGGTTCGAAAACAGGACTGATGGGGAAAGTAGCAGATGCAGTATTAGAAGCTGGCGGAGAGGTTATTGGCGTGATGCCAACTCATTTGCAGAAGCGGGAATTAGCACATGCCTCGTTAACAGAGATTCATTTTGTGGAGTCTATGCATGTACGTAAAGCCAAAATGGTAGAGTTAGCAGATGCTTTTATAGCTTTACCAGGTGGTGGTGGGACAATGGATGAATATTTTGAGGTGTTTACGTGGGCACAAATAGGATTACATGAAAAGCCTGTAATCCTATATAATGTAAATAGCTTTTATGATGCGATTTTACAACACTTTCAGAAAATGCTTGAGGAAGGTTTTATACGAACAGAACAACAGCCACTTATTCGTGTAGCTACTACATCGGAGGAAGTACTAAGTTTATTAAAAAAACATGGGTAATATATGCCCATGTTTTTTCTGCAATAAGTAATCTGTATAAATATTTTTGTTAGGCTCATTACTATAAAAATTTTAGTTCGCTAATACAATGAAAGAGGTGTAGGTTATGCAGGCAATAGATACAAATGTTACCGATGATCAAGTAGTGTTGGCAATTGAACGAAATATAGCCATTATCCGTTTTGATATGGACCATAAAGTTGCCTATGTAAATGAGCTTTTTGCTAAAACATTAGGCTATAAAGTTGAAGAAATGATCGGAAAAGATCATAAGGATTTTTGTTTGCCGGAATTTGCAAATAGTATAGAATACGGAAAGTTTTGGCGAAACTTAGCTGCTGGTAATAGCTATCAGGATAAAATCGAAAGAATGGATGCAAGAGGTAATAGAATTTGGCTTGAGGCTACTTATATGCCTGTCTTTGCTAATAACTCAAGAAGGGTGATTGGCGTATCGAAAATTGCAACAAATATTACTGAACGTCAAAATGAAATTGTCAGTGTAGCTGATACATTAAAGGTCATGTCTAAAGAACTTCATAGCCGTTCGGAGGCTGGTATTCAAAATAGCGAGGATTTACTGGAAACAGTAAAAGAGGTTTCACAAGAGTCTGCCGATAATGTGAGAAATCTTGCGCAGCTACAGAAGCAAGCTGAATCTATTAAAGGAATTGTGAAAACCATTCAAGAAATTGCTTCTCAGACAAACTTACTTGCACTAAATGCAGCTATTGAAGCAGCAAGAGCAGGTGAGTATGGAAGAGGCTTTGATGTAGTAGCAAAAGAGGTTAGAAAACTTTCTGTAAGGGTGGAGCAATCTATTTCAGAAGTAAAAAATAATGTTGAGGGCATTGAGCGAGAGATTGGACAAGTTACTGAGAGTATCACGCGTATAGCCGAAAAAGTTGAAAAAACAAATGGTCAAATTAATGTAACAACGAATGATTTTGCTGAAATCGCTACTGCTGCAGAGGCATTAGACGAGCAATCGAGGCATTTTACCAAAATAATTTAACTTCTTTCAACAAATGTTTTTTGCAAAATAAATACCCCATCAATTATTTTATTTACATAATTTTCTGATATATATTGAAATAGTGGATGAGTTTTATTTACAATAATTGTGTAAGCTTTCATAAATCATAATAGGGGTGTTATGGATGACAAAGGTGGAAGTAAGTTTTAAGCATTTGGCAACGACTGCTGTTTCAGATGCGACAGGAGGACATACAAATTTACGGAGTGATATAAAACCGTTAGCAGATCATTATAAAATTGCTGGCCGTGCGGTAACAGTGCGTTTACCAGATGGCGAAAATAGTGCAGTATTGGAAGCAATTCGAGCTGCTAAAGAGGGAGATATTTTAGTAATCGATGCTAAAGGGAATACCAATCGTGCAGTTGCCGGTGATTTTGTTCTTTCGTTGGCGAGGGGGATTGGTATACAGGGCCTTGTCGTTGATGGTGTTATTCGTGATATTGCAGCAATTCGCGAGCTAGACTTTCCTGTGTTTTCACTTGGCACAACGGTAGCAGCTGGCTATAAAAACGGTGGTGGGGAAGTAAATGTTCCTATTGCTATTGGGGGCGTTTCTGTTCGTCCTGGTGATTATATTATTGGGGATGTGGACGGTGTCGTTGTCGTACCACAGGAAGATGCAGAGCGTATTATTGCAGCTGCTGAGGTAAAGATTGAAAAAGATGAAATACGTGCACAAGAGGCGCATACAAATGGAAAAGAATCTATTATTGCTTATTTAGATAAAGTTCTAACAAAATAAAAAAAACCTCACGATGCCATCCGTACATCGTGAGATTTTTTTTGATCTTTATGCTAAATTTTCATTTTCTTTAAAGTAATTTTTCATTTTGTCTGTATCGAAACGGCCTTCCCATTTCGCCATTACTAATGACGCAAGTGAGTTACCAATTACGTTAACGACTGTACGTCCCATATCAAGAATACGGTCGATACCTGCGATGAATGCTAAACCTTCAACTGGAATGCCGACAGTACCTAGAGTTGCTAGAAGTACAACGAAGGATACCCCTGGAACACCTGCAATCCCTTTAGATGTAACCATTAATACAAGCATTAACGTAATTTGCTCACCAATGCTTAGGTTAATACCGTACATTTGAGCGATAAATAATGCAGCAATAGCTTGGTACAATGTGGAACCATCTAAGTTAAAGGAGTAACCGGTTGGAATAACAAAGGATACGATATCCTTTGGAGCACCTAGTTTCTCCATTTTCATCATAACTCGTGGTAACACAGCCTCAGAACTTGCCGTTGAGAACGCTAAAATTAGCTCATCTTTTAGTACCTTAATTAAGAAGAAAATATTGATACCAGTGAATTTTGCCACAAGACCAAGAACGACAAAGATAAAGAATAGCATTGTTGCATAAACAAGTATAGCAAGTTTGCCAAGTGGTATTAGTGAAGCGAATCCATATTTGGAAACGGTTACACCAATTAAACCAAATACCCCAAGTGGAGCGAATTTCATTACGAGGTTCGTTACCCAGAACATAGCATCTGCGACCCCTTGGAAGAAGTCTAATACTGGTTTACCTCGATCGCCAACGGCAGCTACCCCTAAACCAAAAATAACTGAGAAGAAGATGATAGCAAGCATGTCGCCTTCACCCATTGACTGAATGATATTTGTCGGTACAATGCCTACAATAATATCAAACGGTCCTTCGTGCTGTACTTCTTCAGTAGTTGCAACGTATTTCGAAATATCTCCTTGAGAAAGTTCGTTCATGTTTAGGCCTGCGCCTGGTTGGAACAAGTTTGCAGATAGTAAACCAACTACAATTGCTACTGTTGTAATAACTTCAAAGTAAATAAGTGATTTACCACCTAATCGTCCAAGCTGTTTCATATCTCCAGTGCCAGCAACACCAACGATTAATGTAGAAATAATAATCGGTACAACGATCATTTTAATTAGATGAAGGAAAATATCACCTAAAGGTTGTAAATATGTTTCAATTTTGGGGTTTCCGTAAAAGATACCGCCAACAATGATCCCTAAAATCAAACCGACTAAAATTTGAGTGGCTAAACTGATTCTAAATTTCTTCTTCAAAACTTTAGTACCCCCTAATATTAAATTTTTAGGACTTGCCTTATTTTAATAATACGGAGGACTTATGGAATCCGACAAAATCCGAGAAAATTAATTTACTTTTGTTAAAATGTCTGAATATAACACCTGAATAAACTTCTTAATATTCACTTTTGCTTTACGATTTTCGTGATCTTCTATCTGAGTCATAAGCAGACGAATTTCTTTAAAGTCAAAGTATCGAGGTGCATAATATTCAAATTCCGAGTTTGTATAATCTACGACACCTAAATTGGCGAGATTGATCATCGCTGCTAATATAGTACGGCGCACACGCTGTTCAATGGCTTTACTTTCCTTCAAAATTTCATCTGGTGTAGCCTTTGTGACAGCTGCAATTTCCTCATAAAGCTCCTTTAATGGAGGTAGTGGTGCAATTTTGTGCTGATGGGCAAGCAATGTTTCGATGATAGCTATAATATCTTCACTTCCGATTTCACCAACGATACCCATATCATTTAAGATAGATTGAATATGATCGCGAGACGTCGCTTTTTGATTTATTTGTTCACTTAGATCAATATTTGTAAGTGATTGGCGAATTATAAGCAATGAGTTTTTTAGGCGAAATTGTTCAGTTGTTTTACGTAAAACATTTTCAACCTCAATGCGGTTTATTGGCTTATGAATAAAGAAATCTATACCTTGCTCATAGGCCTCACCTACCATCTCCTTATTCACTACCTGAGAAATCATGACAAATTGTCCCTCAAAACGATTTTGAATAAGTTGCTCGACTGTTGCTATTCCATCAAGCTTCGGCATAAGCAAATCAATCAGTACAAACTCTGGCTGTGTCATTAAAATTTGTGGAATAGCGTCCTCACCATTGCGTGCTTCACCAATTACTGTACCTAAACTACTATCTTCAATAATTTGTTTTAACATGACCCGACTTGCTCGGTCATCATCTACAATAAAATACCTCATTTAAGTCTCTCCTGTTTGAATAGTTTGCGTAGGAATTTTAATTTTAAACATCGTGTTTTGATTGTTTGATTCGACGGATATGGAGCCATTTAATTTATTTACTAATTCAACAACGTGTGAAAGCCCAATACCTGTTGCTGCGACACCATCTACATTGTATTTTGTAGTGTATCCAGGTTCAAAAATAATAGAGAGATTACTGTGTGGAATTCCCTTCCCATTATCACATACTGTGAATACAGTATCATCCTGTTGCTGCTGAATGGCAATAGAAATGATACCTTGATTCTCAATTGCTTCAATAGCATTAGCTGTTAAATTATTCAAAAGCGCAAGCAAAGGAATATGTTCTTTCGTTTGAAAATCGATATCAATATTTATTATAAACTCAATTTCTTTCTTTAAAAATTCTGCGTATTTACTGTTACCATCTTCGATAAAATGTAATAATTCTGATAATCTGAGTGAGTCAAAGCTCTTGTCACCAACAATTTTAGAAATACCTGCATAAATGCGTTGTGAATCCTTCTTTACTTCATGAATTTCCTGGGCAATATGGAGTGCCTGTAAACTTTCTGCACGATAGCCTAGCGATTTTAATTGTCGATATAAATCAAATCCACTAGCTGTAATTGCTTCTATATGGTTCATAGATTTTTTCAAATAAAGTGTCTCAACATATAAATCTGAGCCGATTGTAAGCATTTCCTGAACCCGTTTTTTTTGCTCAGCAATTAAAATGGAACTATAAATACCAACAACAAAAAAACTACGTAATAAAGCAACTGCTAAAAGTATAAGTAAATCAGGGAGGAGTAAAAAAGTATAAGAATTTATAATAAAGTGAAATAGTTGTTCCACTAAATTACTGAATACTTCACTAAATGCAACTAGTAATCCAAGCAATAGTGGTTTTTCTCTATATTGATGAATACTTAGAATCTGTAAGCATATTGCGAACGATATATAAAATGTAGCAGCAGGTAAATGTATTAGTAAACTATCGACTAATGGAACATCATGTAAAGAGTAATTAATGATAACACGGAAAATGGTTGTCACGATGCTTGTAGTAAACCCAGCCAAAATAATTGGTGTAGGTTTAAGTAAAGTGCATAAAAAGAAAATGATGCTTCCTAATCCGAAACGAAAAGTTGTATTCGAGAAAGGCATTATTTTAATTTCACTACCGACAGCAGTTAACAGTGCAATTGTGAAAATCCAAGTGAGGGAAGCACGATATATGTAAAATTTCGAATGCATAAAAAATCCTCCCAATATTAACAGAGCGGTATAGCAAAGAAAAGATATGCTAAAGAACTCGTTTGCTTGTTTGAAATAAAAGTAATTGTACCACTACTTTTGACGTTGTGTTGGCCAGAATGCGACTTTGAGATGAAAGGGGTATAGATTTTTAACTTCTTTCAGAGGGTGTCCAAACATCCGCTGAGATAGAGGAACTTGTTCTAAGAACGCCACGTCCTGTGACATTACCGAAATGACCGACATCTTGTCGGACCTAAGTACAGAGCCGATTGTGGACGCAATTATGCCGAGGCATAATGAATCAGTTATAAATCGTGATTTACAATAAAAAAATACCACACCCTAAGCGGAAGTGGCATCTAATAAGTGTTACATATAATTTTTAGGCAAAAAAAAACGGCTACATTCGTAGTCGGAATTTTAAAACTGGAGGAGGTAGAGGGATTCGAACCCCCGCGCGGTGTTACCCGCCTGTCGGTTTTCAAGACCGATCCCTTCAGCCAGACTTGGGTATACCTCCATGTTGTTCTGTTGCGTTGTCTCATCGACAAAAATAAATTTATCATATTTTAAAATTCTCGTCAACAGTTTTTTTAAACTTATTTCAGCGGGTGTTTGGACACCCGCTGAAATAGAGGAACTCTGTCTAAGAACGCCACGTCCTGTGGCATTACCGAAATGACCGACATCGTGTCGGCTCTAAGCACAAAGCCGATTCCGGACGCAATTATGCTGAGGCATAATTGATTAATAATTTCTTTTTTACAGTACTGATAGAATATTCCACACAAATATTATGCGTATTAAGTTGCAATTTATGAAAACAGTCAGTATACTAGTTATTGCCGTGCTAGGTGGGAAGGTAGCGGTGTCCTGTAACTCGCAATCCGCTCTAGCGAGACTGAATTCCTTTTTCGAGGCTGTCCGTATTGTTTGGTCTGCCTTTTGCACGTAGTGTTGACGATTGGGTCCTGCGCAATGGATACCCATGAACCATGTCAGGTCCGGAAGGAAGCAGCATTAAGTGGTCTTATTCATGTGCCGCGGGGTTGCCTAATCTGAGCTAACGACAAGAGTAACGCTTATGTGCGGCTGTCGAAGAAAGGTGCACGGCATTAAATTGCCAATTCAAACGCATCCGTCCAAAAGGCGGATGCGTTTTTTTATGTGCGCCCGGCATGCGTATGAACTATAGGGTGCAAGTCCCGAACCCCGAAGACAGAAGTAGAGGTTAGCCAAG
>NZ_JBYTDL010000041.1:0-24836 GCF_058791335.1 Lysinibacillus sp. EB271-A1-10B | reverse complement strand
CAAAATTGAACAAGAAGCGCCCTATCTTTCTCTATAACGAATTTATTTATAAAAAACGCAAGTTTTTCAGTGCCCTCGTAAAATATCGAACTCAAGCCAGCCAATTAGCTGCATAATAAAAACTCTAACTTTAAGGGGTCACTACCCTCGAAAATCGGGAGGTGGTTCTTATTATTTAACGAAACAAGATGCATAGTTAACTGTGAGCTTACTCCTGAAATAAATAACTACAGAGAAATGAAATTTTCATTTAGGGGGCTTCAGAACCTTAACTTGATGGCGATGGGGTACCGCCACATCGCTATCTGGCCAAGCTTATGCAAAGTCAATTTTAGACAAGATTGTTTCTTTTTTCTAAGGGGCAAGTGTAGTTGATTGAAAGATTTGCATACGAAATAAACCCTAGCGGGTTTCACTTTTTTGAATTGTTTTCCTTTAAAAGTAAGCGTCAAATAGTAGGTGGGGAATATTTGACGCTTACTTTTATATTACCAAAAAGGCATCTCTTGTATAAGGATAGTCAAAAGTTTAAATATCATCTCATAAAAATGTTTAGTTACAATTTTAATAAGAAAACATATTCGAAACACCTGTTTTTTTACATATCAAATAACGTTTTTCCATTGTTTTTTAAATATATGTTAATATTTTTTTCATTTAATTTACTGTTCAAACTAGCAATGACCTCATAAATTGTATCAATAATATTAGAGTTTTCTTTTTCAAATGGTATTGCCCTTCTTGTCATACACATCATGATAGAGATATTAACGCAAGTATCAATCTAAAGAATGAAGCGATCAGGCTTCTAACCGCAAGGACTGTGGAGGTAGTTCAATCAATAATTCCAATTTCTAGAGCCTTGTGGACAGCTTCTTCCTTGTTACGCACTCCTAACTTTGAGTAAGCTGTTGAAGCATAGTTCCTGACCGTACCATTCGATAAATATAGCCTTGAAGCTATCGTATTGTATCGAAGTCCTTTTGCTACTAGCTGCAATATTTCTATCTCCCTAGCTGTTAGCTCATAAGCGGTTGCTTTTGATTGTGGTGTCTCTTTTTGCTCATCAAACTTCTTAAATATTTTGTGAGACATCCCCTGATCAATCAGTGTCCCACCTTTGTGAATAAGTCGGATCGTATTAGCTAGCTCCAACGTTTCAATAGATTTGAGTAAAAAACCATCCGCACCGTTGCGAAGCGATTCTAACGCCTGTTCGGTATCTTGAAACGTTGTAAAAATCAATACGCGGATATGTGGCCATTGTTGCTTAATCTTTTTGGTTGCTTCGATTCCATCCATGTGCTGCATATCTAAATCCATAAGTATAACGTGGGGTTGAAGGCGCCCACACAAATCGATGGCTTGATTGCCATCCTCAGCCAAACCGACTACATTTAAATCTTCATATCTATCGAGTAGTGTCCTCAAACTTTCTCGAACAAATGGCTGGTCGTCTACAATTAACAAACGAATAAGTCCATCTTTTATTTCAATTTGTCGCGGTATGGTACATGTAACAAGCATTCCTTCCTCTGGCTTTGTATATACAGACAATTGCCCCTGCAAATTCATTGCCCGTTCTTTCATCGCATTCATACCGAAGCCTTCCTGCCATTCTACATTTCCTTTTCCGTTATCTTGAACTTCTAACCTCGTATATTGTTGTTCAAACTGCAATGAAACTATAATTTCAGTCCCCTGACCATGACGTACTGCATTTGTAAGAGATTCTTGTAAGCAACGAATGAATGCGATCTTCGCTTGCTGAGACAGTTGATATTCCTCTCCGAATGTCCTAAAACTTACATTTACCTGAGCGTGCTCCTGAAATTCGGCTCCAAGATTTTGTAGAGATTGAATCAAGGAAGACGATTGACACGGAGAATCCATTTGATGTAGGTAACCTCTCACGTCCTCGATGCTTTTACGTCCCATTTCAAGCAAAGAATCTAGCCTCTGTATACCCATTTCAGTAGCAAGTTCGGTACGCAACGTTTCCATCCCCATAATAATAGAAGTATAAGCGTGACCAACTGTATCATGAAGCTCACTCGACAGTCTGTTCCGTTCTTCTGCCAGTGTAATACGTTCAATCTGAGACATATATTGCTCAAGTACCGCGTTTTGTTTACGAATCGCTTCATTTTGCTTATGATTGACGATTAATAAATGGAAAGCGAAGCCCATTACATAAGCGAGTCCATAGTAGGTAACCAAAATCCAATAGCTATTACTTGGCGCAACCGCATAGAGAATTCCAGTTGTTATAAAAACTGTTGTTGGAGCTGTCCAATAATAGGACAAATGCTTACTATTCGCAGCAATTAGAAACACCGATATAAGAAATGTGATGTAAGCTTCCGGAAATAATGAGGTTAAATATATACATAGTCCACCATATAGCAGTATTTCTGTGAACAAATAATATTTATAATTGAATAGTAAGGCTACCCATGGAATCGAGAAGGCAACAACCTCCCAAAAAATAATAATCCAAAGTGGCAATGTTAAACTAACCGGAAAATCTAATGTGTTTATGACGATAGAGATACTAACAAGTATACGGACTCCTAACATAATCCAATCGTACCAAACCCAATACTTAACCATATCTAACAAGTCATTTACCCCCTAAATAGCCTACCTTTTTACTTCCTATATTATAAATTAATCCTTCATACATTGTTATATTTTTAATTTCACACTACAATTCTCTCACAGAAGGCAAACTTCTATCGATTTAGTTGCCGAATCATGCTACGTGTATAGCCCCCAATTTTCTTTGTCAAACCATCTACTATTCTACTACTTATGGCGATAAATACTATACCCATAGACATTACAAAGAGTGACTTGGCAAAAGTATCTATCTGTATGAATATAATATTCATTTCGATGTAGCGATACAGTAGTGGTGCGAACAACAACATAAGTGGCATTATATAAAAAATGGTTGCACAAATGAGACTAAAAATGCCAATCACAAATTTCTGCATTAACCAATAGACAGCAGACCAATTGCGACGATCGGTAAGCACTAATTTCACCTGAGTCCAGTTCGATGTATCTATTGTTATACTTCTATCATAAGAGTCTGTTGAAATATCTGTATAAATTTTCGTCTGTATGCGCTCGAATTGGATAAAAGGTTTAGTAGTCTGTAGTACGCGTATAACTAGTGGAATCCCAATTACCGTAAATGAAAGGGTGAAGCTGAATAGCAGAGCTATTAGATAAAAACAAAAATAAAACAATCCTGTAACGAAAGTTAGCAATAAAAAATAACCATTCTGGATGAATCTTGATTTCATAAAGTTCATCGCTCCTATCTATGTAATAACCGAATTGTACTGCTTTTTTTGTCATTCTCACTAATGTAAAAGTGTCATATGACATTTCTAAATGATGCTAAAAAGGGGAGAGTAACCTACTTCTGGTTAAAAAAAGATGCTTTTATTAACCTCCACCAAACAATCCCGTTCTTGCAGATGCAAGAACGGATTGTTTTGTACTTTTATTTAATATGAGATGGACTTGTTTTTCGAATATGAAAAATAATATCAAATTGCTCAAGCAATGACTTATCAAAGTATGCCGATTCGTTCGGTACGAGTCGTCCCCCTATACTTAGTAATGGTTTTTTTGCTTTAACCCATTTCTCTGCTGGTCCTTTAAGGTGACGGTTATCCAATAAAAACATTTTATATGGTACTTTTCCGAGGGTATAATTGAAACTATTTACATCTTGTGGAATCAGATCCGTTATAATCTGATCTGCTGTGTCGTTGTATAAGGTGAAATTCCCCTCCGTAGTTGTACTGCCAATTGTGACATAATTATTGTCTAAACGTTCCTTCAAATACTGCCCCGCAACATAAGGGTATAATTTCTCATCGATAATTCCTTTAGCTATATGAACATTGTGTCCCCATACCATCGTTTTACCACCCAATGTCTCTTGTGCCCACATTGCATGATCGGCCAAGTATTGCTCATGTAGCTTCAACATACTTGGATAGTCGTTAGGAATTAGCATTGTGGTAAATTTCTCTATTGCACTTGCCGTTGCTTTCGCCCAGATGTACTCGGGTGAAGCTATTTCTGTGTTGGCTTGCTTATTCTCATCTTTTAGTAATCGAGCTACTCTCTCAGCGTTTGCCTTGAACTTTTCTTTTATTTCAGGAGCAAGGTCCATATATTCCTGTGTACTTCCATTAAAAGCCGACAATTCTTTATAATTTTCTTCTACTTCTGCCAGCAAATCTGGTCGATGCAGCCTTACATAATCAATTACTTTATTAAAGCAACCTTGGTCCAACTCCTTTAAGTCGAGCCCAATAAATTGGATCTTTTTTTTATTGGATGGATCAGCATTATAATCTTTCATCCACTCAATCATGGCTATAATTTCATCAGTAGGATATAACAAGTTTAAAAATTCCCTAGGGTTTCCTTTTCCTGTTTGGATGTATTCATTTAACTTTAAGCCGTTTCCCCAATCTTCTTCCATTGTGAAATTTGTAAAACCCATCTCAGTAACCAAATATTTCACAAATCGAAACTTCATAGTGAAAATTTCAGAGCTTCCATGAGTATTCTCTCCTAATCCTACATATTGTGCGCTCCCAATCATCTTCTTAAGTGGTTTTAAATCCTCAAATGATTTTGACGGCTCTATCGTTTTTAATGGGTAAGCCTGTGATTGTATTGATTTAACTATATTTTTTTGGATTGATTGGCCTGAATTTTCGACTGCTACTTTTTCGACTGCTACTGTTTGAGCCTTTCCTACTTCTCCACATCCTGTGACTAATAAAGCTGTACTAACCATTGCAATTATTCTTTTCTTATTCATTTTTTTCCACCTCAATTGAATTATTTGTAAAAGCAAGATTGATTCATGTACTTGCACGAATCAATTGCCTTAATTCAATTGTTATCTATCCCATATCATATTTTCTAGTTACATATTGTCATAAGGTTAATTGACACAGGTCATAGGCTATCATTACACTTTTGTACCATCGGCTATGACAACTTATAAATAATAATTACATTGATGAGTCGCAAGTAAGACTAGATTATAAATTGGGGAGGAATTTTAAAGATGAATTAATCTGTATGCCAAAATATTTTTATTCTAAGTTGTGTCTGTGGAAATGACAGGAAGTAAATTCGATAAACAAATGAATTAAAGAGGAAGGGCGGAAAATTACTTAGTTAAATCACAGCAGCCTGATTCTGTAAAAATTGCACAAATTTTAATGAAGCTAGACGAAATCGATTGGCTTGCGACTGGAGGTTTAAAATATTTGAAGGGTGCCTCTGGTACAAAGATTTTAGTAAGTGATATTTTAAATTGTTTAAAGTAAGATAGTAGTAAGGTATTTTACACTAAACTCAACTAATCTGATTAGTTGAGTTTTATGTTTATATATATATAGCTACTAAAATATTTTAAAGAAGATGTGATGATTAATGGGGAAAATCGCCATTTTGGCAGAGAAACCATCTCAAGCAAGAGCTTATGCAGACGCATTTAAAATTAAACAAAAAGAGAAAGTATTTATTGAATTGGAACCTTGTTCTACTTTTCCTGAGGGTGCAGTAATTACCTGGGCAGTTGGTCATCTTGTTGAATTAAAGGAACCAAAAGAATATCAAAAGGAATGGGAGAAATGGTCGCTTGGATCATTACCGATCATTCCTCAAAAATTTGAAGATAAAGTTGTCTCTAAAATGTATACACAATTTAATGTAGTAAAAAAAATCTTTAGTGATCCACAGATAACAATGATTTATAACTGCTGCGATAGTGAACGTGAGGGGTCAAATATCTTCTACTCACTTTTAAAAATGACGAAAGTAAATAAGCCTGTTAAACGATTATGGATCAATTCATTAGAGGTTGAGGAAATTCGAAAAGGCTTTAATAATATGCAAAGTAATGAGCGTGATATGCTCATGTACCAAGAAGCAAAAACACGTCAAATTAGCGATTGGTTAGTAGGAATGAACTGTAGTCGCCTCTATACGTTACTTTTACAAAAAAAGGGCTTTAAGGGTAGTATCTCTATCGGTCGTGTGCAATCGCCAACCGTATATTTAATTTATAAAAGGCAACAGGAAATTGAACATTTCAAGCCTGAAAAGTTCTATGAAATTGAAGGGATATTTAAAGCACAGAATGGTGTATATAAAGGGAAGGCAAAGTTAAAAACAAAAGAGCGTGCAGAGGCTGTGCAATTATTGCAACAACATGGGGTTGAACCGGTGGATACGGGTCTAATTACAAGTGTAACGAACAAAACGAAGCGTATTGCACCACCAAAATTACATGCGTTATCAACATTACAAGCCGCCGCTAATAGACGTTGGAAATATAGTCCGTCACATGTGTTGAAACTTACGCAATCACTTTATGAGAAAAAGCTCGTTTCTTACCCACGTACCGATTCACAACTTATTACACATAATGAGTTCGCTTATTTAAATGAATCATTGGCAAAATACCAGCAGCTCGTGGGAAAGCCATTTAATGCGCTAAATCGTGGGAATAACAAACGCTATGTCGACAGTGCCAACGTAGGGGAGCACTATGCGATTATTCCAACGAAAAAAGTGCCGACAGAAAAAGCGTTACAATCAATGAATGCTGATGAACGAAATATTTATTTCGAGATAGTTAATACGACACTCGCTATGTTCCATCAAGATTATGAATACGATGAAAAAACGATTTTAACGAATGTCAAAAATATAGAGTTTAAAACGGTAGGGAAAACAGAACTTGTAAAAGGTTGGAAAGAGTTGTTTTCAAGCGAAAAAGACTTAAAGGAACGTGAAGAGTCGTTACCTGTCGTTTTCCAAGATGAGATGGTACAAAGCAAGATTTCTATTTTAGAAGGCACGACCACGCCTCCTAAGCATTATACCGAAGGGCAACTCATTACGATGATGAAAACATGCGGTAAATCAGTTGAGGATGAAGAGGAAATCGAAGTGCTGAAATCGATCGAAGGTATTGGCACAGAAGCAACTCGGAGTGGCATTATAGAGACGATTAAAAAGCATGGATTTATTGAAGTGCGAAAAAACATAGTGAGCATTACGTCCAAAGGGGAGCTTTTATGTCGGTCGATTGAAGGGACATTACTTTCAAGCCCATCTATGACTGCAAAATGGGAAATTTACTTAAATAAAATTGGCCGTGGAGAAGGCTCTGCAAAACATTTTATTGAAAGTATAGGCAAGTTTGTTAATCAATTATTAGCGGAGGTACCTAAACAGTTAGAGTCACTTACAATTGACGCAGAGCAGTTTAAACCAACTGCTGTGAAAGATATTGTGACGTGTCCGACATGTAAAGTAGGAAAAATAGGTTTGCGTAAAAGCTTTTACGGTTGCTCGAATTATAAAAATGGTTGTAAACAAACGTTCCCAGGAAGGCTATTAGGAAAAAAACTAACTGAAAAGAACATTAATGATTTATGTAAGATTGGTAAAACAGCTCTGCTTAAAGGGTTTAAATCAAAGAATGGTAAACAATTTAATGCGTCACTCCGTTTGGTAGAAGGAAAGATTGAATTTGAGTTTAATGAAAAGTAACAGCGAATACTATAGCTGGAAGATGGAGTTTCCTGAAAAAAAGGATTTAAGTATAGATTTTTGAAGGTTATTTCAACCTAGTGAACTTCCATAATGAAAGTAGGATAGCATGTTCGATAAAGAACGTGCTATTCTATTTTTATGTAAAATGGTTATAATAATCAGATATTTACAGAAAATGACTATGTAATGTCATTATAGAAATTTGTTTTTATTCGTTAGAAGATAAAACCCACAGCGAGAGGCGTAGCATAGTAGGTAGACTGAGTTACTATATTTTATAAAAGGAGTAATGTGATGACTACTATTAGAGCGATTGGAAGTTTATGTGTCACGGATAGTGATGGACACATTATTAATCATTCAGATTGGAATAACATCAACTCGATTTTTCTTCCTGTAATAAACGATGTGGTTCATACGTATTCTAGTCATCTTCAAGATGACTTACATAGTGTATACATAAGGGGGTCCATTCCAAAAGGGATAGGTATTGAAGGTGTTGCTGACTTAGACACAATAGCGATTACTAAGCAAAAGTTTAATAATCTGCAGTTAAAGCGGATAAATGAAGTAGAACAAGAATTAACTCAAAAACATACTTGTGTAGATGGTATTGAACTAAGTGTTCACTGCAAGGAAGATGTTTTAAATACGTCATCATTTTCTATCATTAGTTTCATACTCCAAACCCATGGACTGTGTGTGTTTGGAGAAGACTTGATACCTCAATTACCAAAATATAAAGCGAACGAAGCTTTAGCGAATGACCACCTTATTCATTTACAATCTCAAATTAAAAATGCCTGTGATGATATTCAAGATAATTCAGATATAGAAGATATTAAAGATTGTTGCAAGTGGATTATGAAAATTATAGTAAGAGCAGGACTTGCACTTGTCATTTTCAAGGAAAATGCATATTCAAGGGATTTATATCCTGCTTATAAAGTGTTTTCTAACTATTACCCTGAAAAGGAAAGCGACATGAAAAAGGCACTTGAATATGCCATAACACCTATAATAGATACAAACCAATTGTTATCGTTTTTAAATGAATTTGGAACGTGGATGGTTATTGAAGCTGATAAATGGCTACAATGCTTTAACCCTAATAGAGAATTAAATATGAAAATATAATCACTTCCGAAATCAAATTCTCGTTAGCTATCACAAATGGAATTAGTATTGTTTTTATAGTCTATAGACGAATTGATTCCACGTAAAGAAAAAGGTAATCACAACTCTAATGTGATTACCTTTAATCTTTCAGTATTTAAAATTCCATTTGAGATGGGTCATTTTCTACTTATGTTGCTCTGCTATTGCGCCCAATCACTTTTGTTTATTGATTTGACTTTAAATTTTTCCCAATATATTGGACGATCTTGCGAAGTTCAGTAGATGATGGGCGTCCAAATGGACTTGTTTGTTTTTGTTGATATAGTAGTTGTCCATTTTCATCAACTAGGAAATAGGCTGGCTCTCCGTGCGTGCCATGATCCTCATATGGCGCATCTTTACCGTGATAAAATACATCGTATGCTTTTATTGTTTTTAACTCTACATCCGCTAAGACGGTAAAAGTAAGGTTATGTTCATCAACCATTTTCTTTAAATTATCAAGCTGATCCGTTGAGATGGTAATTAGGTGTACATTCTTGCTTTCAAAATAACTTTTGCTTTCTTCAAGCTCTTTTAAGTCGTGAAGACAAACAGGACACCATGATCCTCTGAAAAAGATAATAAGATGCCAATTTTTATGTTGGCTTTGATCGGATACAAAAGAGAATTCTTCTCCATTCACTGCTGGAAGTGTGAAATCAGGTACTTTGTCACGCAAATTAAATGTAGACATACTTTTCCTCCTTGAAATTGAAAATCTAATGACCACCTTGTATTATTTCCGATTTAAAATCAGATATGTAAAATGAAAAAACAACTACCAAAATGCCGAGGTTCATCTTCTTCTCTAACAATTTTTAGTGTCATTCGTTCTTTATTGAAATTTATTTATTGTATTCAAGCAAAATGTCATTGTTATTTTGACATTTATAAGCATACTTTATTGTTGGATTATTTAAAGACAATATGGCAAACTGAATACGAAGATAAATCTCAACATGATTCATCGGTACCTAAGGACGTAAGTATCTTTAAAATGGAGATGTTCGAATAATAATAAACTAGGTTAATACGATAGTTTATTGTTGATAGATTGGGGGTATTATAATTGAGCAAAAGGAGATCAGTTGGATTAGAATTGCGTACATTGTCGCTATTAATGAGAAGACAATTGGATCAAATTACAAGTGCTACGCTAACGGAAAAAGATAACCTTACTGCCATGCATGGTTGGACGATTAGTTATCTTTGCAAAAATCAAGATAAAGATGTGTTTCAAAAGGATTTTGAACGTGCATTTTCTATTCGTAAATCAACAGCATCTCGGATACTAAAATCCATGGAAAGTAATGGTTTGATTACAAGACAATCTGTTTCCTACGATTCAAGACTGAAAAAAATTGTCTTAACAGGAGAGGCGCTAAAGATACATGAAGATATTAAGACTCGTAGAGAAATCCTTGAACAAAAATTACTATCAGGTATCCCGGAAGAGAAACTTGACGTTTTTTTTGAAGTGATGGATGCCATGAAAGAGAATATAGGATCTTGAAGAAGATGCTATTTTAAAGCTTTATTTGATAATATAGTTAGCATGCTAACTAACATGAGGGGGGACTGCGTGTATGTTGAAAATATTTAAATATTTAAAACCGAAAGAATGGACGCTCGTTATTGCTAGTATTGTGTTCATTGTAGGGCAAGTTTATTTGGATTTGAAGTTGCCGGACTATATGGCTAAAATTACGACCCTTGTACAAACAGAGGGCAGTAAAACGAGCGAGATATGGACGGCTGGAGGGAAGATGCTATTATGTGCCCTTGGCAGTATGATATTGGCAGTTATTGTTGGCTATTTTGCGGCAAGGGTAGCAACATCTTTGTCAAAGGAATTACGAAAAGGTGTATTTGATAAAACGCTATCTTTCTCTATGGAAGAGATTAATGGCTTTTCAATCGCAAGTCTAATTACTCGTTCTACTAACGATATAACGCAAATACAGCAAACGGTTGCGATGGGGCTTCAAGTGATGATTAAAGCGCCAATCCTAGCTGTATGGGCTATTTTAAAGATTACCGGGAAAAGCTGGGAGTGGTCAGTGGCAACAGGAGTAGCTGTCATTGTTTTACTTATTTTGATAGGCAATCTGATCATCTTTGTGCTACCGAAATTTAAAGTCGTTCAAAAAATGACAGATCACCTGAACCGAGTAACAAGAGAAGGTTTAACTGGTATTCGTGTTGTTCATGCTTATAACGCACAACAATATCAAGAAGAGAAATTTGAAAAAGTAAATAAGGATTTAACGGATACAAATCTTTTCGTGAATCGACTTATGGCCCTTATGCAGCCGGGGATGGGGCTGATTATGTCAGGTTTAACTCTTTCTATCTACTGGATTGGTGCACATATAATAAATAATGCTGGAGGTATGGATCGAATCGGTTTGTTCAGTGATATGGTCGTATTTTCATCCTATGCAATGCAAGTAGTTATGGCATTTATGATGTTATCAATGACGTTCATTTTGCTACCGAGAGCAGCTGTATCTGCAGCACGTATAAATGAAGTGCTAAATACACCTCAAACAATACTCGATGGAAAATTGCAATCATCACCTAAGGGAATCGAAGGTGAAATTGAACTGCGTAATGTGAGCTTTAAATATCCGAATGCAGAGAACTATGTTTTAGAAAATATTAGCTTTACAGCACATAAAGGCGAAACTGTCGCTTTCATCGGTTCTACTGGTAGCGGTAAAAGTACGCTTATTAATTTACTCCCAAGATTTTACGATGCGACTGAGGGGGAAGTAATAGTCGACGGCATTAATGTAAAAGAATATGCACAAGAGGCTCTTCATAATAAGATTGGGTACGTTTCTCAAAAAGTCGTACTATTTTCAGGTACAGTAAAATCTAATGTTGCCTACGGTGGTAACGGCCAGACCCCATCATCAGATGAGGAAATCAAAAAAGCCGTGGGAATTGCTCAAGGGAAAGAATTTGTGGAGAACATGGATGACCAATATGATGCGGCTATCGCTCAAGGTGGTACAAATCTTTCTGGAGGTCAGAAACAACGTCTTTCTATTGCAAGAGCAGTGAATCGAAATCCAGAAATCTTTATTTTTGATGATTCATTCTCCGCGCTAGATTATAAAACAGACCGTCAACTTCGTTCTACGTTGAAAAAAGAAACAAAAGGTGTAACGACTTTGATTGTGGCACAGCGAATTGGAACGATTAAAGATGCTGATAAAATCATTGTTCTTGATGAAGGTAAAATCGTTGGTATGGGGAAACATAGAGAATTATTGAAAACTTGTAAGACTTATCAGGAAATCTCTTATTCTCAGTTATCGAAGGAGGAGTTGGACAATGCCTAATACACAAAATAAGCCCCGAAAAGGTCCTGGTGGCCCAGGTCATATGGCAGCTCCTGGGGAAAAGCCAAAAGATTTTAAAAAGCCTTGGGGGAAGTTGATTGCCTATTGTAAACCTTATTTACCAGCGATGATCTTTGCACTTGTATTGGCAACAGTAGGAACAATTTTCACGATTATTGGACCTAATATGCTTAGTGACATCACCGATTTGATAACGGAAGGCATTACTGGGGAGATTGATATTACGGCTATTGGAAAAATAGGTCTGTTCCTTGCTATTTTGTATGGATTGAGTTTTATTTTCAATTATTTGCAGGCGTTTATTATGGCTACGATTACGCAGCGAGTTTCTAAAAAGTTAAGGGCAGATATATCGAACAAAATTGATAGATTACCGTTGAAATATTTTGATTCTACAACCTATGGAGATGTATTAAGTCGTGTCACGAATGATGTGGATATGATTGGACAGTCTTTAAATCAAAGTATTGGTTCATTAGTGACAGCGGTCGTTATGTTCTTCGGATCTTTAATTATGATGTTCTCTATTAATGTGACGATGACACTTTCTGCCATTGCTGCAACTTTCGTTGGATTTTTATTAATGACCTTTATTATTTCAAGATCTCGAAAATACTTCATACGCCAGCAGCAAGATCTTGGTAGAATAAACGGCCATATTGAAGAAATCTATTCAGGGCATGATGTCATGAAGGTGTATAACGGTGAAAAAGCAGCGAAGCAAGAATTTAATGAGATCAATGAAAGTCTTTTTAATAGCGCTTGGCGCGCACAGTTTATGTCCGGCATGATGATGCCCCTCATGATCTTTATCGGAAATTTAGGGTATGTTGTTGTTTGTGTCGTAGGTGCTGCACTTACATTGAAAGGTTCCATTACATTTGGTGTGATTGTTTCATTTATGGTTTATATCCGCTTATTTACGCAACCGTTGTCACAGCTAGCACAGGCAGCTACAAGCTTGCAGTCAACTGCCGCAGCAAGTGAACGTGTATTTGAGTTCTTACTAGAAGAGGAACTTGAAGACGAAAGTGATAAGAAGGCCACTTTAGATGCAAAAGATGTTACAGGCAATGTAGAATTTAAAAACGTTAAGTTTGGATATACGAAAGAGAAACTAATCATTAAAGATTTCTCTGCGCAAATAAAAGCAGGTCAAAAAGTTGCCATTGTCGGACCTACTGGGGCTGGGAAAACAACGCTTGTTAATCTTCTAATGCGTTTTTATGAAGTAGATAGCGGGGAAATCATGATTGGAGACGTACCGACTAAGTCGATTTCTCGTAAAAATGTTCACGATTTATTTTGTATGGTGCTACAAGATACTTGGCTATTTGAAGGTACCGTTAAGGAAAATATCGTATATAACAAAGAGAATGTAAGCGATGAAGATGTAATTGCAGCTTGTAAGGCTGTAGGTCTGCATCACTTTATTAGAACTTTGCCAAAAGGTTATGACACGATTTTAAACGATAAAACTAGTTTATCTGTTGGGCAAAAACAGCTTATTACCATTGCTAGGGCCATGGTTAAAAAAGCACCGTTGCTTATTTTAGATGAAGCTACTAGTTCCGTTGACACGCGTACTGAAGCACTTATCCAAGAAGCGATGGATAAATTGATGGTGGGAAGAACATCATTTGTCATTGCGCACCGACTTTCAACAATTAAAAACGCCGATTTAATTTTAGTGATGAAAGACGGCGATATTATTGAAAGTGGAAATCATGAAGAACTAATTGCAGAAAAAGGATTCTATGCGGATCTGTATAATAGTCAGTTTGAAGATGCTTCTTAAAATGGTATGCTATCTATTCGTTTTTGGCTGCTAGACAGTGTGTAGTTTAATAAAAAATGTTTGATAAAAATCACCTCGTTTCTTAGAGGTGGTTTTTTAATTTTGACCTCTTGAAGCGATAAAGTTTAAAAGTTGGGTTATAAATTAAAGGTGGGCGAAAGATTTAAAAATTGTTCTGATAAATATTGAATTTGTTCCGATAAATCAAAAATTTATTCCGATAATTCGAAAAAATGTTCCGATAAATTGATTTTGAGCTTTATACTAAGAGAAAATAAAGGTGTGTTAATGATTTAGTGGAGTAAGAGCTTTTTATAGAGTTGGAAATTGGGAATTGGAGGTTTCAAAGGACACAAGAAATTTTCGATGCACACACAAATGGTTACAGGAGGGATTAATTTAATGAGTTATAAAAATACTTTTATTAAAATTTCAGAGGATTCGGAAGTTCATTCAGCAATTACTCCGCTCGCAAGAAATAACAAACCTACTATAGCTTCGATTGAATATGACTTAATCAGTAATAACCCTTACAAATATACGCAGGAAGATGTACAATTTCAAACTTATTTGATTAAAAACCAAATTAAATCAGATCAGTTAGATGAATACAGAGAACAATTTTTCCAAAAACCTAAAGCGTGTTTTAGAGCTTCACCATTGGTAAAGAAATATGGGTGGGGAATACACTACGATGATGAAGGGAAAATTGCATTATATGATGTTAATAGTGAAGGGTACAAGCAATTTCTAAATTCGGATACTATCACTTTATTAAAAGGTATGCGTTCTAAACGGAGTGGAAAATAACGAAAGAATTACCGACTCTTTTATCTGCCTTGAGTTAAAACAAAAGTTTTTGTTCATTGGAACAATCCCTATTTCTTGAACTAAAAGGGCAATTTAATTTAATAAAGACTGATATAATAAATGAATTGCCATGTATAAAAATCTAAGGGAGGGTTGCGTGTGGAAAACTTTGGAGATCTTTTACCGAGACATAAACATGATCATGATAGAGTAGAAATAATTAAGAGAATGGATAGAGATCAAATATTGCCTTTACTGCCTAACCTCCTTGAATGGATTCAAGATATGAATTGGCCAGTGGCACCAAGCGTATTAGAATTACTATTAACTTTTCCAGAAGAGATTGTCCCACATGTGCAAGATGTTTCATCTTCAGATGACGAAAACTGGAAGTGGTTTATTTTACATTTTTTAGTTATTAAATTGCCAGTAGAGTCAAGAGTTCAATTTAGAGAATATTTAACAAGAGTTGCTGAAACACCTACACATAATGAACTCGCAGAAGAACTTGATGAAATCGCAAGAGCAATTTTAGAAACAATCTAACTAACGGGGTGTTCGTATTATATAGTTTACCCAGAATTTCCTGGTTGAACATTATATAGATTGGCAGTATTAATAAATCAATTTTAGTTGACGCTGAATCAATAAATATAGTTGTAAATAAAGTGGAGCTTATTGGGTTTGTCAAAAAGCTTCATTTTATTTTTGAGATATAGAAAGTTATTTGCAATTTTGTTCTTTATTTTAGTATTTGTAGCTTTAAGGTATGCTTTTAACAGTATTTTATCAGCATGATAAAATTATTCATTATAGCATCGCTTTAAGTAATTATCGCATTTATTAATCAAAATCGTTTTTTAAAAGCTAAATAAAATATAATAGAATTTAAGCAACTAACGCATTCATTAGTTCAACAACTTGATTAATAATCGTGTTGGACTTTTTTTGTGATTATTTTGCAAAAATGAGAAAGGAGTATTATGGATGATATGTATTGGCTCAACACCTAAATATGAAATTAAACATTTTGATAAACTTGAATATGAAAAATGTGGTGAATTCTTAAACTGTTTTTTAACCGACCCGAAGTATATCCTATTATTTAAAGAGTTTGAGGAAAACCTGGATTCATCTTGGATTGAAAAAATGGATTGGGATTTAGAAATTCAAGAAAATGTAAAAAAAGAAGAAAGGAATTGGGAACGACTGGTCCGGAATTTAAAAGTATTTACAACTCAAAAGTGGCTTCATCCATTTTATAATGAAACACAAAATGATCTAATATTTTTTAGTCCAATGAATCAACAAGAACTACAACAAATTATAAAGAAACGTGGACTAATAAATGATTCTTGTATTGTAATAGAAAATGGAAAACCACTTGAGGAATGGACATACATATTGACATTTGTAGAACATGTTTTTGAAAATGAAGAGGATGAATATTGTGCCGTAATTGTTCTTGAGAATTGCACAAATGAATTTAAGAAAGAAGTATTTCCAGTACTTAAGGCGAAATTTCAACTTTTTGCTTATGAAGGGGATTGACCAGTAAACTCTATCTACCTTGTCATTCATAGCTTCGCTTGTTATACGGGATTCTTTTGTCCCAACCAGCGAGGGCGTTTATCCAACAAGGATTTACGCTTTTTTTGTTGGATTTTATTTATTAAAGGTGCTGTTTAGTTGCATAAGGAATAAGATAAAATTTGCTTTAATGTTACTATTAGTTTAAATAGATGTTTACATTAATAGGGGGATTAAAATGGAAATTCGTTTAGTTAAAGGTTCAGACTACTATGTGATTTCACCTCTAATCAATGAGTGGTGGGGTGGCAGGAATATGTCTGCTATGTTACCAAAATTATTTTTCGACCATTTTACACAAACAAGTTTCATTGCAGAAAAGGATGGTAAACTTGTAGGTTTTCTAATAGGATTTCTTTCTCAAACTCATTCAAATGAGGCGTATATTCATTTTGTTGGGGTTCATCCTGAATACAGAAAGCATAATATTGGAAAACATTTATACAATAATTTTTTTAATGTGGTAAAGCAAAATAATCGAAGTATTGTTCGTTGTGTAACGTCACCTGTCAATAAAGTTTCAATTGCCTATCATACTAAGATGGGTTTTGAAATTGAAGATGGAGATAGAATTGTTGATGGTCTATCAATCAATACAGACTATGACGGACTAAAGCAAGACAGGGTTTTATTTATAAAAAAATTAGATTAGAATCTAGTTTCTTAATTAAACTAACGCATGCTTTACTTCAATGTTGAGTAGAACTTTTTTATACTAAAACTTTCGTGGCAAATTAGTTTATTAACTGGTTGTCTTTTTAAATGTTGAGATATATTTCCATGGGTTTGATTGACATGAAAAGTGTATTAAGCATATAATACATTACGAAAGGTGTATTGTGTGCTTAATACACTTTTCCATTTTTTTGAGGGTGGTGTATTAAGCTGTTAATACATCGAGATCGATTAGCGGGGTAATGGCTAAGTTCTTTAAAAGTACTTAGCCCACCATTATGCTCAAACTGTATTAAGTGCTTAATACACGAAAATATGATTTTCTAGGAGTTGAGTTAATTGACTGTAAAGTTTAATAATCGGGATCCAGTGTACGTCCAGGTTATCCAGCATTTTAAAGAGCAAATCGCCAAAGGGTATTTTGAACCTGGCCAGGAGATTCCATCAAGGAGAGAGCTAGCCAACCAGCTGAAGATTAACCCAAATACTGCACAACGAGCTTATAAGGAAATGGGGGAACAAGGATTGATTTTTACTGAGGGGAATATGCCGAGCTGCATTACTAAAGATGAAGCGGTCCTTAAAAGTGTCCGTGAGGAATTGATTATCGAAGCGGTTGACTTATTTTTAGGTTCTATTAAATCCATCGATGTGCCGTTATCCGAAGTGTTGGAAATAGTTAAGAAAAAGCATGATGCCGAAAGCGGAGAAGCGGAGGGATCGAAATGATCGAAGTAAAAAATGTCGAGAAAAAATATGGCAAGAAACGGGTATTAAAAGGTCTTTCTTTTACTGCTGAAAAAGGTGAAATAACTTGTTTAATCGGTATAAACGGAGTAGGAAAGACGACAATCATGAAAGCTATTATGGCGCTCACTCCGATTAATAGTGGTGAAATTTTGATCGATGGGGAAAAAATCCGGAAAGAAAGCTTTGAAAAAATTACTTTTATTCCAGATACGATTACGATGTTGCCGCAAATGAAAATTTGTGAAGCCTTTGCGTTCATGGCCGATTTTTATAAAAACTGGGATCCTCAAAGGGCAGAAGAGCTGCTGCAATTTTTTAAACTAGACCGTACTGAACGAATTGCCAATTTATCAAAGGGGAATATGGCTAAAGTTAATATGATATTAGGTTTGGCACTGAATGTGGATTACTTACTGATGGATGAACCATTCTCTGGTATTGATATTTTCTCCCGTGAACAAATTGCCGAAGTGTTTACAAGCCATTTAATTGAAGATCGTGGTGTGATTATTACAACCCATGAAATTAGTGATATAGAACACTTGATTGATAGAGCAGTGCTTATTGATAACGGTGAAGTATTAAAGGAATTTAGCGTAGAGGAAGTGCGTGAAAAGGAAGGGAAATCAGTAGTTGATGTCATGAGAGAGGTGTATCGTGGATGAAAAACTATTTAAAACTTCTTAATTTCGAAGTAAATCGATTTTTCAAACTGTACCTAACTTTAATAGGATTGATAATTGTCAGTCAGTTCATTGGGGCGATTGTCGTGTCAAAAGGATATATGAATGGCGTGGATCAAGTGATGTATAAAAATCAATTATCAATGAGCCAATATACTCAAGAATACGGGTTATTTTCTTTTAATCAGTTCGTTGGTTCTGAATGGTTCCTGCTACCAATCTTTTTTAGCATCGCCATATTGATGATTTATGTTTTCTTTATTTGGTATCGGGACTGGTTTGGAAAAAATACATTTATTTATAGATTATTAATGTTGCCAACTGAAAGAATTACTATTTATTTCTCAAAATTAACGACAATTATGCTTTTAGTACTTGGTTTAGTTGCCTTGCAAATAGTATTAATCTCAATCGAAATGCAAATTGTTAATAGTATTATACCAACAGATTTACAATCGCATTTTTCATTTAATGATGATTATAGTTTAGAAAGGCTTTATCCGAATACCTTAACGGAATTTATCCTGATTTATGGAGTCGGGCTAATCTTTGTAGCAGTTCTATTCACGGCCATTTTAATTGAACGAAGCTACGGTTTAAAAGGCATTTTTATCGCAATCGTTTATGGAATGCTTTCGTTCGGAGTATTTATTGCGCCACTATTATTAAATAGGTTATTAAATGGCTATTTTTACTCACTAGAAGTCTTCCTAATGGAACTGGTAATGAGCGTCATTGTATTAGTCAGTGCCATTTGGATCGCAAATCATTTGCTAAAATATAAAATCAGGGTCTAAGGGGGGAATGGAAATGAAAAAATATTGGAAAACGATATTGATTAGTTTAATCATCGTGACGACAATCGGTTCTTACTATATGCAACAGGCAATGGCAAATAATGTATCTCTTAAAATTGAAACTACTAACGGAAATAAGGGAGAAATGGATAATCTTATCATTCATGCAATTTATCAAAGTCGTGATAATTATAGTAGGTTGGATATATCAAAGGATGGTTCGACTAATCAAAGCGGGTCTTTTATTGAAGAGTTGAAGGGACGATATTACCCTGGGATGTTTCAAAAATACATTCAAGAACACCGTAAGTTTATGCGTGGAAAAGAAGCAAATCCTGGACAGTATTTTGAAGATGAAGATCGTTTAATTTACACGATTTTTTCAAATAAAGAGGGTCGAGGAGATTCTTTCACTCTGCAAATCGATATACTTGATAAAAATACAAATGAAAGTTCTTCATTTGAAATCAATATGCCAGACCAAGTAAGATATGACTGGATAAATGAGAGTGATGTCTATGTAGAAAATGGAAAAATAAAAATATTAGCAACAAGCAATCTCAATAATGAGGAAGAGTTGCACTTATATACGGTCGATGAAAACAAAAAGGAATTAGAGCAAGACTCAATTATTGCAAAAATAGAGTCAGAAGAGCTAAGCAGGGCCAACATCTATATATTTAATGAATATAATAAGGTGCAAAATGAAAATTATTTCTTATATATGGTTGAAAAATACAAATATCTAGAAGATGGTGAGCGTAAAACTATCTCTAGCCCAATGTATCTGTATAACTATCTGAATAATGAAGTGAAGGAATGGACGATTCCAGCCGAATTAAAACCATATAAGAACTGGATCATTCTTCAAGGAACAGATATTTTCATTCCTGTTCGTTCAACCAATGGTTTAGTACTGAACCGTTATAATATAGAAAAGAATCAGTGGGAAGAACCTGTAAGCTTTAAATATCCAAGCATTGCTAATGCTAAAGAAAAACCTTCTATACAGATTACAGATGGTAAACTATATTTAATCGATCGTGTTTCGGATGGTCATTTGTTCCTTATCGGTGATTTACGTACAGGTGAATCATTATATGAAGGTAACATCATCATTGAGAATAAAGACAAACTAGATGCAGATTACTCACTTTATATCGAGCAAATATATAACAACATTCATTAAATTGAAGAACATACATTTTAATAAATTTGAGTAAGCAGCTTTGGCAGGTATGAATTCTATGATTCATATCTGCCGTTTTTTGTTCCTTGGGTGGATATTTGTGGAATACTAATGACAGTATGCCGATAATGAAATTAGTCACTGGCTAAAGTTAAAGGCAACTTTTCTTATTGAGTTAACGGAGTAGGTTAGTGAAGGAAGGAATTAAAAACTTACGTCTTCGAAGGGAACATCTTTGACGCAAAGATTAAAGGTAAATTCATGTAAGATTGTAAATAATTATATTTTTTTGAACGAAATGAAAAATTGTTCCGTCTAATGGAGGAAGGAGGCGAAAAGGATGGAATGTGAAATCGTGCAGCGTGCTATTCGTGGGGATCATCAAGCGATACTTTCACTTATTGAAATGGATGAAGAAATTTTATATCGCATGGCTTTTGCATATCTGAAAAATGAGCAAGACGCTTTAGACGTGATGCAGGACCTAGTTTATAAGGCACTGAAAAAAATGCATACCGTTAAACAGCACGAATATGCCAGAACATGGCTCGTGCGCGTCTTAATCAATTGTTGTAAAGACCATTTGCGAAAACGCCAACCAACCGTTGCAATTAAGGAGCATCACCAAGTTGAATGGGTTATCTACTCTGATATGGAGCGGTTATTGGAACATTTATCTTTGTCGGAGCAGCAACTCGTCTATATGAAATATTTTCAGCAACTAAAAAACAAAGAAATTGCTGAGCTAAATCAAATTCCGGAGGGTACTGTAAAGTCTAAGCTTCATTACATACTAAAGAAGCTTAAAAACTTCGCTGGAGAAAAGGAGGACTGGCTATGAGTAAACTACCGATTGACGTTCCAAAGGAGAAACTTCAACAAGTACGAATGGATATGTTTCGTAAAGTTCAACGAGAAAAAAGAACAAAGAAGCGCATTGTATCGGTTGCAATAGCCTCTTTGTTTTGCTTAAGCCTGTTATTTTCAATTCGTGTTTCTCCTACGATTGCTAGCCATGTTGCAAAAATACCTGGCTTTCAAGTAATTGTATCTGCGGTTGTAAGAGATAAAGGGATAAAAGATATTGTGGACAATGACTATTATGAAGAAATCAATGTGACACAGTCTAAAAAAGGCCTATCGCTTACATTGCAAGGCGTGATTGCAGATAATACGGGATTAGTACTTTACTATGACGCCGATGCCTCATTTGATATGTCGGAATTACGCTTAGAGGGAGTCCAATTGTACCAAGGGGACGAAGAAGTTAAAGGCGGAGGTTCATTTACAAGCCATCAATCACATCAAACAAGCATCTCTTCTTCAGTAGACTATAGTTTTTCAGAGCCTTTTTCTTATACTTCAAAGGATTTTAAAGCCATTTTTCATTTTTATGAAAAAGATAAGGGGAACATTGAAATTTCGGTGCCGTTTTCACTACAAAATGAAATCGCAAAGGAGAAAACTACTACTGTAAATCGTACTGTAAATGTCGAAGGTCAGAAATTTACGATTACAAAAATTCGCCGTTCTCCATTAAGAATGGCAATCGATATTGAATTAGATGAAGCGAATACGATGCAAATTTTATCGCTTGAAAATATTGTGGTCGAGACGGAAGATGGGGAGCGAAGAGAAGAAAGAGTTAAAAATGGCTTGTCAATAGGCAGAAATAGTCCAGACGGCAAATTCACGCTAAATTTACAAAGTAATTATTTCCATGATTCAGATTCACTCAAACTATTAATTGGAGCTGTTCATGCCGTTCCAAAGGGCAAGGATTTTATCGAAGTTGATTTTGGCACAAAAGAAGTACTCACGAAGCCCGATTATTTGGATTGGGATATTTCTGTAACGGAGCAAGGTGTATCATTTGCCGCAAAGAAATGGGATGATAGAAGGGCACATTCATTTGTAGTTAGTGCTGTAAAAGCAGATGGCACGACGTTAGAATATAAAAGTAGCACTTTCTCAGATGATGATGAGTATCTTTATGAGACGGAGAACTTTGAAGATTATGATGGCAAAGCCAAAATGTATATAAACTATTTCTTCAATCCTATCGGAAAAAATATTGAACTGAATATTCCATTGAAATAAAGTAAAGATGTTCAAAAAGGCTCGCCTTTTTGAACTCTTTTTAATGTTTCCATATTTGTGGTAATATCTCTGTGTTGGCTTCAGGTAAAGCAAAACCAAGGCAAAAGGATAACCTGAGATAAAAGTAAGAGACATTCCAAGTTTTGGAGTGTCTTCTTTCCTTCGTTTTGAAACGTAAAGACAAACAAAGACGTCTAATTGGTTAAATTTAACGTCATGGAGGAAATATGAGATTAATACTACTGATCATAATGATGTCTATATCTCTAACTACAATTTTTCCAATTCAAAGCCATGCTTTGAGTTGTGTTAAATTAGAAGGACCAGCTATTAACCATTTTGATACTGCAATCGTTGGGACGGTTTTAGATGTGAAAAATGATAGTGTACAAGAAGGATTCACTGGTCTAAAAGAGACAAAAAAGTATGTCTTAATCGATGTTGAGAAAAGTTGGAAAACAGAAGTGGATTCCCAATTAATTTTTGAAGCTGATTTTACATGGGCTTATAATTTCGAAAAGGGGAATAAATACATTATTTATTTGAATGAAGAAAACGGGAACTATTTTAATAGTCCTTGTAGTCCAGTTGTTTTAGTAGAATCAAATAATGATTATGAACAATTACTTGGGGAAGGTCTAAAACCGAGAAAAGAGGTTAATTTAGGCTATAAAATGTGGTTCATGCATGATAAGGATTTAGATTTTGAACTTGTGATTTTAATTATAGCCATTTCGTTAATCTTAATTTGGAAATGGAACTCAAAAAGAGTCAAATCATCTAAGAAGTAGATTAAACTTATTGAACTTGTCTGTTGTATAGCGCTAGTTTTGCGCTATATGGATGGCTAATGGGTATTTCTAGCATTGACTGGAACATATATTCATATAAAAGGAGGAAACGACAAATTGAAATTAATTTGCAAAGCATGTCATTTAGAAATTTCTGAGCCGTTAACGGAATTAAAAGATATGAATTTGATAAATGAAAACGATGGCCAAGATTATATTCCTAGGGGCTTTTATTTAATCCAAGAGGAAACAGCTTATGAAATATTAAAAGGATCTATCATTATAAACATCAAGGATTTAATCAATTCAAACCACCATTCAGACAGCAGTAGATTAAATGGGTGTTGTGGTCTTGACGGCTGTGATGGCATGAACAGGGTTTGCTTGCATGATCATGAAATTGGTACGGAATACTCTGATTGTTGGAGGTTTCATAAAGTTGTATTAAATCCAGAACTAGTGCAACTTATTTAAGATTTACACTAATACCTTTTGCAGACCTAAGTACAAGCCGATATCGGATACAGTTATGCCGCGGCATAATTGAGCGAGAAAGCCTAAAGTTTGTGTAGTTATCTTCTTCATGCTAATGAGCATATACTTTAATAACGAAGATCGCTTTTTCTTCTTCAATTTAATGGCAGGTTCTTTATGCAGGTCTATGTACTGGGTGCACTACAATGTCCCTGGTGCTCCATTTTTATTAGACTAAAATATGGAGGCGGAAAATTGAATGATGATAATGAAGTTTTAGTAGATAAAGAAAAACGAAATGATTTAAAAATGAAAGAAGAACGGAAGGAGGGAGAACCGACTCCGGCCTTCAAGGGGGCTTCGTGGGCAGCGCTATTAGTAGGCGTTGCGTCTTATTTAATAGGTTTGTTTAACGCAACTATGCAATTGAACGAAAAAGGATTTTACTTTGCAGTTTTAGTATTCGGACTTTATTCTGCGATATCTTTACAAAAAGCAGTTAGAGATAAAGATGAGGGAATACCAGTTACTAATATTTATTATGGTCTTAGTTGGTTCGCCCTGATTGTATCTATTTCATTAATGGCCATCGGTTTATACAATGCAGGAAGTGTTGTTTTAAGCGAAAAAGGATTTTTTGGGATGGCATTTGTGCTTAGTTTATTTGCAGCTATAACAGTTCAAAAGAATATAAGAGATACGCAGCGGGCAAGAGAAAAAGCTTGAGTAATGTACTAAAATGGAGCAGAATCCATTTTGCTACTAGGGGTTTATGTTTTTCCATAGACAACTAAATTTAAATTTGAGAAACGGATCACCTGCGGAAAGGCTTCCATTTCTTTCTTCAACAATCGAAGGGGTTTAATTAAAAGTTGGGTTGCCTAGGCAGCTCTTTCTTACGATTAGTCAAGTATCTATAATAACTTTCTTAACTCTCTGATATTATTTTGATAAATTGGGCCATACCGAATAAGCCTAGTGATTTTTCGATTTTTCATAAGGCTTTAGTATGTTAAACTGATGCTACGACTGT
>NZ_JBYTDL010000040.1:0-29094 GCF_058791335.1 Lysinibacillus sp. EB271-A1-10B | reverse complement strand
GTATATATAAATCGGTGAATCTGTGCTTTTTTTATGCGTGGAATTGTGCGAATACCCCAAAAAATATTATAGAACCAATAAAAAAGCACAACAAAGGTTATGATAACCTTGTTGTGCTTTTATTAATAAATAAATTTTATTTATCTTCAGCAACGAATGGAAGTAATCCCATAATACGAGATACTTTAATAGCAGAAGTTAATTTACGTTGGTACTTAGCGCTAGTGCCAGTTACGCGACGTGGTAAAATTTTACCGCGTTCAGAGATGAATTTTTTTAATAAATCCACATCTTTATAGTCGATATTCGTAATGTTATTAGCAGTGAAGTAGCAAACTTTACGGCGTTTGCGGCCTCCGCGACGTGGTGCCATAGTGTGTCTCCTCCTTATCATTTTTTATTTTAGAAGTATTAGAACGGTAAATCGTCCTCAGATACTTCTATCGGTCCTTTGCTATTAGCAAATGGATCCTCATCTACACGTGTATAATTCGGCTGATTCACAGGTGGTTGATTTTGCTGATAAGCATCGCCTCCAAATGAACCCTGTCCTGGCATAGCACCACCAAACTGTTGTTGTGGTTGACCACCGCCATATGACGGTTGGTTATTACCGTAAGTCTGTCCACCACCATACTGAGGAGATGCAGGAGCACCGCCACCATTACGAGGTTCTAAAAACTGTACGCTATCGGCCACTACATCTGTTGTGTATACTCGCTTACCATCTTGTCCTTCATAACTGCCTGTTTGAATACGGCCTTCCACTCCAATTAAACTTCCTTTTCGCATGAAGTTCGCTAGGTTTTCAGCCTGTTTGCGCCAAGCAACACAGCTAATGAAATCAGCTTCGCGATCACCTTGTTGGTTTGAGAATGTTCGATTTACAGCAACTGTAAATCTTGTAGACGCAACACCATTAGGCGTATAGCGTAGCTCAGGATCTTTTGTTAGTCTTCCAACTAATACGACACGGTTTATCATCAGAAATGCAACCTCCTTTTTTCAGCATTTTGTTAAAAATAAATGATTATGCTTCTTGGCGAACCGCAATGTGACGAATGATATCTTCGCTAATGTTAGCAAGACGTGTGTATTCGTTAATTGCATCTGAAGTAGCGTTTACTTTAACGATTTGGTAGAAACCTTCGCGGAAGTCTTGAATTTCATAAGCTAAGCGGCGTTTGCCCCACTCTTTTGATTCGATGACTTCTGCACCGTTAGAAGTTAAGATTTCGTTGAAACGTTCAACTAAAGCTTTCTTCGCTTCGTCTTCAATGTTCGGACGTACGATGTACATTAATTCGTATTTTCTCATCTGTTTACACCTCCTTATGGACTTAGGCTCTCCTGTATACAGGGAGCAAGGAGCAAGTAATAATTATTACTCACATCAATGAATTGTAACATATAGATACATGTCTTTCAAGTCGCAACTAAGCAATTCTTTCTATATAATGAACTTAATTCATGAATGAACGGAGGATCTTCATGCTACCAGATAAAGAACCAATCGTAATAGAGTTGGATATAAAAAAACTAATGATGGACAATATTGTTGTCACAAGTGGCCTTGCCATGTTATTTGTAGCTATTCAATATATTTGCTTTAAAAATTTTGATTTTTCATTTTGGCATATGATACTTGGATCTATCCTTTTTGTTATTCTATATATTATTTTCATTGTCTTACATGAAGCCTTTCATTTAATTGGCTTTATGCTCTTTGGAGGTGCACCCTTTAAATCGTTAAAATATGGCCTGAATTTAGAGCTTGGCATAGCGTACGCAACAACTGAACAACCGTTACCGAATCATGCAATGAAAAAAGCTTTATTACTCCCATTCTGGACAACTGGCGTTCTCCCTACAATTGCTGGTTTTTATTTTAATAGTACTGTTTTAGTGTTAGTGGGAGCCTTTTTAATCGCTGGAGCAGTAGGTGATTTTTCCATGTATAAAGAATTGCGCAAATACCCAAAGAACGCGTTAATACAGGATGATCCTCATCTACCTAAGCTTTATGTATATATGCCCGAGGAAATGAAATAACTTTGCTAAGAGTCACGTTACATATAGAATCTGCTTGTCTCCAAGCAGATTCTAATTTTTTCACACAAATTTATCGCGTTAAAAAACTATGCTGTGCAGCTGTATATAAATTTCTCCAAATACGATTAATTGAAGATGTCTCCGTAATTGCATCCATGCCAAGCCTACGTATTAAGCTATTGGCAATGTCTACGCAAGCCACTGCAGTATCTTTACTTATTCGTGAAAATTGTTGTAGCTCTTCTTCAGTCAATTCATGACCTTCTTTATGTTTTTGCCAGTATTCATTCAACATTAAATAATATCGCTCTTCAAACTGTTTAAAGTTTTTCTGTTGCTGCATCAATAAAAATTGTATGGCACCCATATGTTCGGTACGGCTTGGATCATGCTTTCTTTGCTTTACTAAAACAGACGCCTCTTCTAAGAAATTTTCTGTTATTCCAAGACAAACACTTACAAATGAAGCTTCTGCAAATGCACCAAACGGAAAACTATGTACTGCACTTCCATACTTGTTTTTAATTATGCCCAATTGGAATGTTTCCTCTTCAGGTACCCAAACATCTTGCACACGAATCGTATGGCTAGCTGTCGCTTTTAAGCCCATTGCTCGCCAATCATTAAGAACCTCTACTTGATCACAATTTACTGAGCAACTAATTATTTTATCAGTTCTAATACCTTCATTCTCGACAAAGCAATTCATCGTACAAGTTGTAGCATAATCTGCTCCACTACAATACTTCCATTGACCTGTTACACGGTAGCCCCCATCTATTTTTACCGCTATGCCCGAAGGATAGCCGCTGCCTGCTATGACTGCATTTCTTGGTGAAAATATTTTTTCACAAACCTCATTGTTCCATGTTGGAATAAACGCGTTACCCCCTGTCCCTATTGTAATAAGCCACCCAAAGTTGCCATCAAGTGCAGACATCTGCTGGAATACTTTAATGCCCTCTAGTAGCTCTAAATCTTTACCGCCTAATTCCTTTGCTGTGAATAGCTTAAACAATTGCTGCTCATAAATAAGCTCCACTATATCTTTTGGTAATCTACCTAGCTCTTCAATTTCTAAACCACGATCTTTTATTTGTAATATGTTCATACTAATCCTCCAGATTGAAAATTCAGATAAAAATATATACAAAAAAGGCAATCTATTGAAAGATTGCCCCTGTTCGTTTTTTACACATTGAAACGGAATAACATAATATCGCCGTCTTGTACAACATACTCTTTACCTTCAAGGCGTACTTTACCAGCTTCTTTAGCAGCAGGTTGAGAACCAGCTTCTACTAAATCATCGAAAGCAACTGTTTCTGCACGAATAAATCCACGTTCAAAGTCTGTATGAATGACTCCAGCACATTGTGGTGCCTTCATACCTTTACGGAACGTCCATGCACGTACCTCTTGTACCCCAGCAGTGAAGTAAGTTGCTAGTCCTAGTAAATCATATGAAGTACGGATTAATTGGTCTAAACCAGATTCTTTAATGCCTAGTTCTTCTAAGAACATTGCTTTTTCTTCATCATCAAGCTCAGAAATTTCTTCCTCGATTTTTGCACAAATTGTGATAACTTGAGCTCCTTCAGCAGCTGCATACTCACGTACCTTTTGCACATATTCGTTATTATCTGCGTCAGCAACTTCATCTTCTGAAACGTTTGCCACATAAAGCATAGGTTTAATTGTTAAAAGATGAAGTCCTTTAATAACCTTTAGCTCGTCTTCTGAAAGCTCTGCAGCGCGTGCTGGTCGACCGTTTTCCAATTGTTCTTTAACTTTTACAAGAATTGGTTCTTCGATCATTGCTTCTTTGTCTTTTTGCTTTGCCATTTTGCCAACACGTTGTAATCGCTTATCAACAGATTCTAAATCAGCAAGTGCAAGCTCTAAATTAATGACCTCGATATCGTCAATCGGATCTACTCCACCTGATACGTGCGTAATATTTTCATCAACAAAGCAACGTACAACTTGGCAAATTGCATCTACTTCACGAATATGGGCAAGGAATTTGTTCCCTAACCCTTCACCCTTTGAAGCGCCTTTTACGATCCCAGCAATATCTGTGAACTCAAATGCTGTTGGTACTGTTTTTTTAGGTGTTACTAATTCTGTTAGTTTATCTAAACGTGCATCTGGTACTTCAACAATACCGACGTTCGGATCGATTGTTGCGAATGGATAGTTTGCAGCCAATGCGCCCGCTTTTGTAATTGCGTTAAATAATGTTGATTTTCCGACGTTAGGTAAACCAACGATTCCAGCTGTTAATGCCATGAATGGACACAACCTTTCTTTGATCTGTTCAAATTTACTCTTATCTCCCGTACTAACGGATACTGTGAGGTTACAGAAGTCCTCACTGATGAATCACTGTATAACCCTATCTATTATATTGATTCACTCATAAAAAGTCTAATACACATCAAACTAGTCTTCACTAGCGGAAATTAAAACCTTCTTCATTTTTTTCTCAAATTCGCGGCGTGGAATCATGACGCTATGCTGACAGCCTTCACATTTAATGCGTACATCCGCCCCCATCCGAATAATCTTCCACTTATTTGTGCCACATGGATGCTGCTTTTTCATTTCAACAATATCATTTAAACCAAATTTCTTTACGTCCATATTACTCACTGCTCCCCTCTTCATTTCCATTCACACCATAGAACATCATTTTCGGATGAGCCATTGGTATATTATTTTCTTCAAAGAGTTTTGTAACATCACGACGAATAGTACGAGCCACTCCATGTTGTTGTTGTGGTAATGTTTCAGCGGCTATACGAATCGTTACTTCTGTACCCTTAACATTTTGTACACCTAAAAAGACAGGTACTGCTACAAGTTCCTTATGAATTTCAGGTAAAGAATTTAAATACTTTTTAATAATAGATTCAGCTCTTTCAAAATCGGCATCGGTCGTCATTTGTAAATCTATATAAATTTTAGAGTTATTGACAGAGTAATTGACAACATCACCAATTGAACCATTCGGAATAATAAACTGCTCTCCTGTAGAACCATTAATCTTTGTCGTACGTAAGCCTATCTCTACAACAGTTCCTTCAGCAGTATTGATTTTTATATAATCGCCAACACCAAATTGATCTTCAAAAATAATAAAGAATCCAGTAATGACGTCCTTTACTAAGCTCTGCGCACCAAAACCAATAGCTAAACCGACAATCCCTGCTCCTGCCAATAACCCTGCTATCTTAATCTCTAATATAGAGAGAATAGCAATGATTGCTGAAAAATAAACAGCATAGGAAATGACACTTTGTAATAATCTTGAAATTGTTGTTTGGCGACGTTCTGAATGATCTAAAGGCGAACGCATACGCATTAAAAACACTTTTTTAATAAATTTTTTACCTAATCGAACGGCTAACCAAGATGCGATCAAAATAACCGTTATCTTAATTGAAGCAGTCATTATCGTTTCCCAAAGCTTCTCCGACATCAGCTTATCCCATAAGTTACTTAATACCCTTTCACTAAACCAATCCATTATTACCACCTCTTGAATAACTTGTTAAAAATTTGCGTATACTGCATAAAAATCGAGCACTTCTTAAAAATAAAAAGGAAAGCGAGTTTTTTTATGAATACTATACCAAAATTGTTACTCCCTTATTCTCTTCATCATGAAAGTAAAAATATCGTTTGGCAATTAAGTACATTATTTTTAGAACATATACCTTTTCATCATGAACGCCTTATTTTCTGTTGTATTGGAAGTGACCGTTGTACAGGTGATACGCTTGGGCCGTTAACAGGTAGCTTCCTCAAAAAGTCTGTTAGTTTTCCATATGAGATTGTAGGCTCTTTAGACAGTCCTTTGCACGCTCTTAATTTAGACACTACTATGCAACAGCTACACAATCATACTATAAAACCTTTCATTATTGCGATTGATGCATGTCTCGGAAGTGAACAAAATGTTGGACATATTTCTGTACAAAACGGACCTATTTTCCCGGGAAAAGCTGTAAAAAAACAATTACCTCCAATCGGTGACATTTCCATTAAGGGAATCGTCAATGTTGGAGGCTTTATGGAAATGCTTGTTTTACAAAATACAAGACTTCATATTTCCTATGCAATGGCTGAAAAACTTTCAAGAGCTCTATTGCTCTCTGCACATCGTTACTCACTGAAAAATATAGAAGATAGCAACCACAATACCGACAACAACGATACCTGGCAACAAGTTAGCAGCCTTGATTTTAGTTAAACCTGCTATATTTAAACCAATGGCGAAAATCATTACACCGCCTACAGCAGTCATTTCATGAATAAACATTTGTAGTGCAGCATCTGGTATAAAAGAGCTGATAACACCAGCAAAAAGTGCAATTAATCCTTGATAGACGAATACAGGTAATGCAGATAATAGCACGCCAATACCTAATGTAGATGTTAAGATGATCGATATAAATCCATCGATTAATCCTTTTGTAATCAGTACATTATGATCATTACGCAGACCACTATCGAGTGCACCAATGACGCCCATAGAGCCGACTAGAAAGATTAAAGAAGCTGTTACAAAGCCTTCTGCTATACTAATTTGATTATTATCAGTACGTTTTTTACTGAATAAAGATTCTACCCATTGTCCAAGTCTATTCATTTGCTTATCTAAATCTAACCACTCACCAATTACTGTACCGACCACTAAACTTATCATTAGAATAATAAAATTATCACTTTCAAAGCCCATTTTAATCCCTAAAAGTGCAACTGCTAAACCAATAATCGATAATACAGTAGACTTCATCGATTCTGGTATATTTTTAAAAATGCGTCCTACCAATGCTCCTACCATAATGAGCAGCGCGTTAATGAATGCCCCTAGTAATACCACGTCCCTACCTTCCTTCTCTCTAGATAAATAGAGAGCGCCTTGTAGTTTGGCGCTCTGATTACGTTATCATCTATATTTCTCTTACTCTTCTTGTAAATTTAGTATTTCTAAAATGCGTTCTAAATCATCTTCAGAGTAAAATTCAATTTCAATTTTCCCTTTATTATTAGCTTTTCTAATTTGTACATTTGTTCCAAAATAATCACGTAACTGTGATTCCTTAGCTGCAACAAATATATCCTTTTTCTTCGGCTGGGTTGTTTCACGTGAAACTTCTTCATTTAAGTTGTGTACTAACATTTCAACTTGTCGCACATTTAAGCCTTGTTTAATGACCTTATTAGCCACTTCTGATATTCTTCTTTTATTTTTCAATCCAAGTAATGCTCGTCCTTGTCCCATCGATAATGTCCCATCGTTCATAAACTTACGAACATCCTCTGGTAATGCAAGTAAACGAACGTGATTGGCAATATGCGGTCTGCTCTTCCCTAATCGTTTGGATAACTCCTCTTGTGTTAAATGTAAGTTTTCCATTAAGCTTTGGTATGCCTCAGCCTCTTCAATAACTGTCAGATCTTCACGCTGCAGATTTTCTAAAATAGCTAACTCCATCATTTGCGTATCTGTTAGCTCTTTTATAATAGCTGGAATAACCTTTAACCCTGCTAATTGAGTTGCTCTATAACGGCGTTCCCCCGCTACGATTTCATATTTACGTCCCTTTTTACGTACGGCAATAGGCTGTAAAATGCCATGTTCCTGTATAGAGTCAGCTAATTCTTGTAAAGTTTCTTCATCGAATATTTTACGTGGCTGAAATGGGTTTGCGACGATAAGTTCTAATTGTATCTCTTCCACTTGCCCACTTTGTTCTAAAGACTCCCCAGGAAATAGTGCACTTATGCCTTTTCCTAAACCTTTAGCCATTTTTAATCACTTCCCTCGCCATCTCTAAATACACTTCTGCACCTCTTGATTTTGCGTCATAAGTGATAATTGGCTGTCCATGGCTTGGAGCCTCACTTAATCGCACATTACGAGGAATAATTGTTTTATATACTTTTTCTTGGAAATATTTTTTCACTTCATCAATAACTTGTAAGCCAAGGTTTGTTCGTGCATCAAGCATCGTCAATAATACACCGTCAATGTATAATTGCTGATTTAAATGTTTTTGCACTAAACGGACAGTTGATAACAACTGGCTTAATCCCTCTAATGCGTAATATTCGCATTGTACAGGAATAATGAGTGCATCCGAAGCCGTTAAAGCATTAATTGTTAGTAGCCCTAACGAAGGTGGACAATCGATAATAATATAATCATAGTCTTCTTTTACATCTTGAAGGGCATGCTTTAAACGTACTTCTCTGGAAATAGTCGAAACTAATTCAATTTCTGCTCCTGCTAATGAAATGGTCGCCGGAATGATTGCTAAGTTTTCGACATTTGTTTGTTGAATGACGTTTTCAACTTTTTCATCATCAATTAACACATCATAAATACAGCCGTGGAGCTCTCCCTTATTAATACCAAGTCCACTTGTTGTATTTCCTTGTGGATCAGTATCGATTAAGAGCACTTTCTTCCCTAAATATGCTAGACAAGCGCTCAAATTGACCGATGTCGTTGTTTTTCCTACGCCACCTTTTTGATTGGCGATTGCTATAATTCTACCCATTTAAAAGCACCTGCTTTCATCTATCAAAGTCCACTTTGACAAATCATTTGTAAAATCACTATTCTATACGTCTATCTTACTTTCATTCTATCAAAAAAACAGAACAGAGTTGTATAAAATATTAAGAATATATGCAAAAAAGGAGACATCTCAGAAATATTACTAAGATGTCTCCTCCGTACAGAGATATAAAAGCGACTTATCATCATAACGTTGGGTTGATTTCCGTTCCGGCTCAACGCTTTCTCGGGGGCGTCCTGAGCCCACAAGGAGTGGTGGCCCAAGCCCCTACTCTAATCAACTTATATATATGATATACGCTATACAGATGACATCCTCAATTTTGATGATGTCATAAAAGTCATTTTTTTATTTTTTTAATAAAACTTCAATCACGACTTAAGACTTTTTCTTTTTAGGGATTTTCACTGTAATTTGATAATATTCCTCTGTATCTTCTTCTTCAGTCTTAACTGTAATACCGCTCTTTGTTACCATTGATAACGACTGTTTAATCGTGTTTAAAGCAATACGTACGTCTTTACTAATGGCCTTACGCTTCGGCTTTACTTTCTTCGGCTCTGCTTCTTCTTGTACTTCCAACTCTGGATGCAATAAAGAATAAATTTGCTCTTCTAACTGACGAACATTCCAATCATTTTCAATCGTTTGTTGTAAAACTTCTAGCTGTAGTGGCTGATCTTTAATTGCAATTAAAGCACGTGCATGTCGTTCAGAGATTTCACGTTTTAAAATAGCATGCTGTACTTCCTCAGGAAGCTTTAATAAACGCAATTTATTGGCTACCGTGGATTGTCCTTTTCCAAGTCGTTGGGCTAGAGCTTCTTGTGTCAGCTCATGAAGCTCCAATAATTTTTGATAGGCAACAGCTTCTTCAATTGCTGTTAACTCCTCACGCTGTAAGTTCTCAATTAACGCGATAGAGGCTGTTTCCTTATCAGTTAAATTTCTTATAATTGCCGGAACTTCTGTCCATTGTAGCTTTTTCATTGCTCGATAACGACGCTCACCAGCAATAATTTCATATTGTTTTTCTGCTGTTTTACGTACAACAATTGGCTGAATTACACCATGCGTATGAATGGTTCTTGATAACTCTTCAATTTTTTCATCATCAAAAATAGTACGTGGCTGAAAACGGTTAGGCACAATTTGATCAATCGGCAGCTTTATAACCTCTTCCGCTGCATGAACCGTCTCTGCTTGTTCTACTTCATTTTTCACAATAGGCTCAGTTTTATTTCCGCCTCCAAAAAAACGTGAAAAAGGACTTTTCATCCAAGTGGCACCACCTTTTAGTAACTATCTTGCTCTGTTTTATTCTATTATTATTTATTATATTTCTTAAAATGTATATAGTTCGTAGATGTCATTTGCGTGAACCATCCATAACTAGTATGTATGCTCAAAATAGAAAAAATATTTTCTACTTTGAGAAGTTTCACATGAAACACTAATTATTGAATCGGTGATTTATTTGGTACACCTGGTTTACGCGGATATTTTTTTGGTGTTCCTTTTATTTTATCAAAGATATATAACATGCGGTCACTTTCTTCAACAGGTAGATGGAAAGAAAACTCTTCTTTTAGTGCAACCCCTAATGTAGTCAATGCTTTTTTGGCATCTTTTAATTCTTCCGCACCAGCTGCTGCTTTTAAAGCAACAAAATAACCACCTTGTTTCGCTAGTGGTACACATAACTCTGATAAAACCGATAAGCGGGCTACTGCACGAGCTGTTACAACATCAAACTGTTCACGATATTTCGCATTTTGAGCAAATTCCTCTGCACGTGCATGTACAAAATTCATATTCTCTAATTGTAACTCATCACTTAAATGATTTAAAAATGTAATTCTTTTATTTAAAGAATCGACAATTGTGACATGTAAATGTGGGAAACAGATTTTAATTGGAATACTAGGGAAACCAGCACCTGCTCCTACATCACAAACTGTTGTTACTTTTGAAAAATCAAAATAGAAAGAGGCACTAATCGAATCATAAAAATGTTTTAAATAAACACCTTCTAAATCGGTAATAGCTGTTAAGTTCATCTTTTCATTCCACTCAACAAGTAACTCAAAATATTTTTTGAATTGAGCAATCTGCTTTTCAGAGAGTTCGATGCCCTTTTTCTTTAAAGCCTCGATAAATTGTTGTTCGTTCATGTAAAGTCTCCTTTTTCTATATGGCTTTACTATCCTTACATTGACTTGTAAGCATGTATTCGCTCGCTCTTAAAATCAACTATGAAAAAATAGCATAGCCATCAACTATGCCTCGGCATAATTGCGTCCTGAATCGGCTTTGTGCTTAGGCCTGCAGATGTTTTTTGTGCGAAAGCGAAGCGACAGCAACAACACGAGGGCCAACACGATGTCGGTCATTTCGGTAATGCCATAGGACGTGGCGTTCTTAGACTGAGTTCCTCTATTTCTGAGGATATTTGGAAACCCCTGAAATAGTGACTTAAAACCGCATTCATCTCACCACCTATGGAGATGAGAGATGAATGCTGAAAGAAGTTAAAAATAGGAAGCGGGCACAAAGGTATGCCCGCCTCTTATTCACTTTACTGTTCTTAATTATTCGCCGCTGACGCGTGCGATTTTACCTTGCTCAATATAAACAAGTAATATTGAAATATCTGCTGGGTTTACACCGGAGATTCGCGATGCTTGGGCAATGGAAAGTGGTGTAACTTGTTTTAATTTTTGTCGAGCTTCTGTTGCTAGACCTGAAATAGCATCATAATCAATATTTTCAGGGATTTTTTTATTCTCCATTTTATGAAGCTTTTCAACTTGTTGTAATGCTTTTTCAATATAGCCTTCATATTTAAGCTGAATTTCAATTTGTTCCTTCACTTCATCCGAAAACTCTATGTCGGCTGGAATTAATGAAGAAATTAAACCATAATTCATTTCTGTACGTTTTAATAAATCTGCTCCACGAATACCGTCTTTTAGTTCACTGCCACCTACAGAGCGAATAACAGCTTGTGTTGTTTCATTTGGTTTAATAATAACTTCACGAAGACGTGCAATTTCGTTATCAATCAGCTCTTTTTTCTCATTGAATTTTGCATATCTTTCCTCAGTAATCATTCCCATATTAAACCCTTGCTCTACCAAACGTAAATCAGCGTTATCATGACGAAGTAGTAAACGATATTCCGCACGAGATGTTAGTAAGCGATACGGTTCATTTGTTCCCTTTGTTACTAGATCATCAATTAATACGCCAATATAAGCATCTGAACGACCTAAGATTAATTCTTCTTTTCCAAGCGCATTAGCAGCAGCATTCATCCCAGCCATTAAGCCTTGAGCTGCCGCTTCCTCGTAACCTGATGTACCATTGATTTGACCAGCAGTATATAAGCCTGTAATGCGTTTTGTTTCTAACGTTGGCCATAATTGTGTTGGCACGATTGCATCGTACTCAATAGCATAGCCAGCACGCATCATTTCTGCTTTTTCTAAGCCTGGGATTGATTTTAGTAAACGTGTTTGTACATGCTCTGGTAAGCTAGTTGATAAACCTTGTACATACACTTCACGTGTATCGCGACCTTCTGGCTCTAAGAAAATTTGGTGGCGCGGTTTATCGTTAAATCGCACAACTTTGTCTTCAATAGAAGGACAATAACGAGGACCCGTACCTTTAATCATCCCTGAGTACATCGGTGAAAGGTGTAAGTTTGCCTCGATAATTTCATGTGTCTCTAGGCTTGTATAAGTCAGCCAGCAAGGTAGTTGATCCATGATGAATTCAGTTGTTTCAAAGCTAAATGCACGTGGAACTTCATCCCCTGGTTGAATCTCAGTTTTATCATAATCAATTGTACGGCTATTCACTCGTGGTGGTGTACCTGTTTTAAAACGCACAAGGTCAAAGCCAATCTCTTTTAAGTTATCTGCTAAACGAATAGACGGTTGTTGGTTATTAGGACCACTTGAATACTTTATGTCTCCAATAATGATTTCACCGCGAAGGAATGTACCTGTTGTGATAACAACTGTTTTAGCGCGGTAAATAGCACCGATTTGTGTAATAACACCTTTTACTTCCTCGTCTTCGATAATTAATTCTTCCACCATACCTTGGTGCATTGTTAAGTTTTCAGTTTCCTCCAACACGCGTTTCATTTCTTGTTGGTATAAAACTTTGTCCGCTTGCGCACGTAATGCACGCACAGCAGGACCTTTCCCTGTATTTAACATACGCATTTGAATATGCGTTTTATCAATAACTTTCCCCATGACGCCACCTAATGCGTCAATTTCTCGTACTACGATTCCTTTGGCAGGACCACCAATGGAAGGATTGCATGGCATAAATGCAATCATATCTAAATTGATTGTTAACATCAGTGTGTTAGCACCCATTTTGGCTGCGGCGTATGCAGCTTCAGAACCTGCGTGACCTGCGCCAATTACGATAACATCAAACGTGCCTGCCTCATATTTTGTTGGCATAGCTCGTATCTTCCTTTCTTTAATAAAATTATTTTCCTAAGCAGAACTGTGAAAATAACTGATTAATTAGGCTTTCCTGTACTGTGTCACCTATAATTTCACCAAGTAATTCCCATGTTCTTGTTACATCTATTTGCACCATATCAACAGGTACACCAGCTTGTGCTGCAGCTAATGCATCCTCGACTGTTGCTTGTGCTTGATGAAGTAATGCAATATGTCTTGCATTTGAAACATATGTTAAATCGCCCGCTTCAATTTGCCCTTCAAAGAATAACGCGGCAATCGCTTCCTCTAGTTCTGCGATACCCTCTTCTTGTAAAAGAGAAGTTGTCACAACGCGACGGTTGCCTGCTAGCTCTTTGACTTGTGCTAAATCAATTTTTTGCGGTAGATCTGTTTTATTAACGATAACGATGTAATCCATCGCTTTAATCGTTTCGAATAGACGCTCATCCTCGACAGTCAATTCTTCTGCGTAGTTTAAAACAAATAAAATTAAATCTGCTCCACGCAACGCCTCACGTGAACGTTCAACACCAATTCGTTCAACGATATCCTCTGTTTCTCGAATACCAGCTGTATCGACTAAACGAAGCGGAACACCACGTACATTCACGTACTCTTCTATAATATCACGAGTTGTCCCTGCTATATCTGTCACAATAGCCTTATTCTCCTGTACTAAACTATTTAAAAGAGAAGATTTCCCAACGTTTGGGCGACCTAAAATAACAGTTGATAGACCCTCTCGTAATATTTTTCCCTGAGAAGATGTTTGCAAAAGTTTACTAATTTCATTTCGTACCCATGTACATTTTTCTACTAATACTGGTACTGTCATTTCTTCTACATCATCATACTCCGGATAATCTATATTAACCTCAACTTGCGCTAATGTCTCTAGTAATGCTTGGCGTAAGTCACCAATTAAACGCGATAATTTGCCATCCATTTGTCCTAACGCTACATTCATCGCTCTATCAGTTTTCGCTCTTATTAAATCCATGACTGCTTCTGCTTGTGATAAATCGATACGTCCATTTAAAAATGCACGTTTTGTAAATTCACCTGGCTCTGCTAGTCTTGCTCCATTAGTTAATACTAGCTTTAATACACGGTTTACCGAAACAAGTCCACCGTGACAGTTTATTTCTATTACATCCTCACGAGTGAATGTTTTAGGTCCGCGCATTAATGACAGCATTACTTCCTCTACAACCTCATTCGTTTTTGGATCGACCAAATGTCCATAATGAATTGTATGTGAAGCCTTAGTTGTTAAACTTTTTCCACCAGGCGATCTGAATATTTTATCTGCAATTGCGACTGCTTCGTCCCCACTTAAACGAACAATAGCAATAGCGCCTTCACCCATAGGTGTGGATATCGCAGCAATTGTATCGAACTCCATTTAATGACCTCCTTAACGTTATCCACATGTGGATAAATAAAAACCGACCAATACTTACTAACACCTTAGACTAACATATTTTCTGTAAAATCTAAAGTAAGGATAATTTCCAATTGTGGATAATCAGAAAGTTCTACATTATAGCACGTATTTCGACAAAGGTTGCAAATGCCAGAGCGTTAATTCTAAATCATAAAAAAACTATTTTGCCAATGAATAAAGTATGCTCTTCGGCAAAACGAGGGGTTGATTTCCGTTCCGACTGAGCGCTTTCCTGAGGGCGTCCGATGAGCCGCTTCACTCGCGTTGCTCGCTCCAGGGTCTCATCTGTGACGCTGATCCCCAAGTAGTCGCTCAGTCTCCACTCCAATCAACTACTTCTCTTGAAATATATCTTCTGGCATGTCACGCATAATTATTAGAGATAAAACGAAAACTTCAACAATGTTAATCTGTGCGAAAGCGAAAAGTAAGCAACAATAACTGGCGTAAAATTGTGTCACTGATATAAGTCTTTTTTTCGATTACGGTAAATAGATATAGTGTTCACTTTTGAATTGAATAAAAATTATACAAGTTCTATTGGAGTGGAAGGCTACTCGACTCCCGTGGGAATGTGAGACAGGCGAGACCCTGAGGCCAACATGATGTTGGTCACGAAGGCGTTGTCACAGGACGTGACGCATTTATCCTTCGTTCCTTTAGCGGAGGAAGCGGCTTGACGCTCGCCCACAGGAAAGCGGGTAACCTGGAACGGAAATCACCCTCACCATGAGGCACCACTACATTCATAAAGATTCCCTATGCCATCTTGTTTTTCAACAACATAAAAAAGTCATTTTATCAGGACGATAAAATGACTTTAGCTTTGTCTGTATGCTTTTACGAAGCTTAGTCGTTTTTTACAGGCTCAATGACTAAATAACGATTAGGCTCCGTTCCTTCTGAGTATGTTTCAATATCAAGGCGATTTGCCAATTGATTATGAATAACTTTTCTTTCGTACGACTGCATTGGCTCAAACGTTACACGCTGATTTAAGCGAAGTGCTTTATCCGCCATACGATCTGCCAGTAACTCCAATGCTTCTTGACGACGTGCACGATAGTTTTCTACGTCTAATTTCACCATTAAGAACTGCTTGGCACTTTTATTTAACACAAGATGTGTTAATTGCTGCAAGGAATTTAATGTTTGACCACGTTTCCCTATAAGCAGTGCAGCTTTCTCGCTTTTCAGCTGAAATAATACATATTTCCCTTCACGTGTCGTTTCAATTTCAAGATCATGAATATCCAATTGTTCTGCAATGTTTACTAAATAAGACTTTGCATCTTCAATTGGGTTTATCGAGGTATCTTCTCCCTCTTTTTGTTCCTCTACGACTTGTTGAACCGCTTCGATATCACTTAGTTGTTCAGAAACTTGTGAACTTATTGTTTCAACATCATCTATTACTGTTGATTCGACAAATTGATTCGTATTTTGCTGTTCAGCTTTTTCCGCCTCAATCGTTGGCCGAACCTGTACTTCCTTTACTGTTACACGAACTTCTGCAGATCGTGCCCCAAAACCTAAAAATCCTTTTTTACCTTCTTGTAAAACTTCAACATCTACTTGTTCACGGGTTTTTCCAAGTTTCTGTAACGCTAATGAGATCGCTTCTTGTGTTGTTGCGCCTATTTGCGTAAGTTGTTTCACTTTTTAGCCCCTCCATTTTGAGCAGGTTGTGTTTTATCTTTTTTCCAAGGCTTATAAATAAACAGGTTTTGAGCAATCGAAATAATGTTACCGATTACCCAGTATAGTGATAATGCTGCTGGTAATGCCATACCGAAACCAATAATCATAAATGGCATAATGTACATCATTATTTTCATTTGAGGGTTATCCATCGCCGGGCCCGTACGTAAAACAACAAATTGCATTAAACCAGCTATAATTGCTAATGCCGGTGCAGGTTCTGCTAACGGGAAAATAAAGAAATTCCCTAAATCGAAAGCAGCTGTAGCATTCATACGACTAATCGCATGGTAGAAACCCATTAAAATTGGCATTTGAATGAGTACAGGTAAACATCCAGCAAGTGGATTGACACCAGACTCACTCATAAGCTTCATCATCTCTTGTTGATACTGTTGCTGTGTCTGTGCATCCTTAGAAGCATACTTCTTTTGTAATTCCTTCAGTTTTGGCTGAATTTCTTGCATTTTTTTAGAGCTCTTTGTTTGTTTAATCATTAATGGAAGAATGGCTAAACGAATAAAAATCGTTACAACAATAATCCCCCATGCATATGAACCAAGCATTTCAGCAAAGTATTTAATCGCTGACACTAATGGCCAAACAATGAATTCATTCCAGAAGCCTGTGCTTTCTTTGGAGATTGGTTCATTGAATTCTGTACAACCAGATAGTAGTAATACTACTGATACTAGCGACAAAATTACCCAAAGTTGTTTCTTCAACCTTCTTCCCCCTACAAATACTATTCACTTTTTCTAAAACTATATGCATTCTCTTCTTTATACATTTACAGTTTCCTGCTACTGAATAAAGTTATCAGTTATTTTATCATGCACATAACGTTTCACTCTACTAAATATTCTAACAATGTACATATATTTGCTAAGTAATGTTACTAATCATTCACATATCGCAGTGAAATCTTACTTTAAAATACCCCTATGTGTATTTTAAGTGATTTCACTTTCACACAGAAACGCTTTTACTTCACCACTTTGGTTGCCATCCATATTACGTCTTCTTCAAAACCTTTGCGATTCGTAGTACATGCTGCAAACTTTGTTTTACTTCATGAAAATCCATAGTGGCCGCCGGTTGTCTGGCGATAATAACATAGTCCATATTCTGCTTCACTTCATCTTTTAATTCATGAATACTTTGTCGAATATAGCGCTTGATCTGGTTGCGTGTTACTGCATTCCCAAGTTTTTTGCTAACCGATAATCCTACACGAAACTCTGCTTGTCCCTCTTTTTCTAAAAAATATACGACAAACTGACGATTAGCGAAAGATTTACCCTTCTTAAACACCTTTTGAAAATCATCGTTTTTTTTCACTCGTTGGCGTTTTTTCATTACTTTCACCTGCTACTCGATAATTATCCTTTGATCCTCATTTCTAGTTTTCCCAAAAATAAAGAAAAAAAAGACCACTGATGTGTCTCAGTGGACTTATTTTATGCTGATAATACTTTTCTTCCTTTACGACGACGAGCAGCAAGAACTTTGCGACCGTTTTTCGTGCTCATACGTGCGCGGAAACCGTGAACTTTGCTGTGCTTACGTTTCTTTGGTTGGTAAGTACGTTTCATTTATATAGACACCTCCTGAATGAGTTGAATTTTTCAACATACAGACCTGAATATTATATAAAGTAACTAGTTATTTTGTCAATGACTTTTATAAATTTATATATTTATGCAAATCCACATCTATGTTTCCCTAAAATCCTCTTCTCCTGAATAAAATAAATTATCCACAGAATACTTGTTTTTTTTACACAGAGTTGTGTATAGTATTTTTTGCATATTTTTTTATCCACAACACTTATCTACACCTTTTTCACATAAGCAGACCTTGTGGACAACTTGGACGTGCATAAATAAAAGGTATGTGGATAAGTTTCACAAACTATTGAAATAGCTTTGTTTTTCTGATACGATATCTGTGCTTCACTTTGTTGAAAACTGAAATTACTTATTATTTTATCCACAACTGTTAATATGCTGTGGATAATTTTTATCACAGCCTTTGGTTAACTTTTATCCACAACTTGTGAGTTTGTGGACTAGTTGTAAAATGAACGTGTTTACCGTTTCTATAAATGCGCTTTTTTAAATTGTATTGAACTGTAAAGGAGATTAGCAGCTTGGAACATTTAGAAGAACTATGGAATAATGTCCTGGCTCAAGTTGAACAAAAAATTTCTAAACCAAGCTTCGAAACGTGGCTTAAGTCTACTAAACTACTTTCCTACAATGGTAGTGGTTCTACTGTGACGATTGCTGCGCCAAATTCGTTTGCTCGAGACTGGCTTGAGAATCATTATATTCATTTGATTACAGGTATATTAACGGAGCTTACAGGCGAAGACTTGCTTATTAAGTTTGTTGTTCAAAAAAACCAGGATTCGGACGATTTCGATTTACCAGCGCCGATTATCCAAGCAAAAAATGACGATCACCATGATATTTCACCAGGTATGTTAAACCCGAAGTATACTTTTGATACGTTCGTTATCGGCTCTGGTAACCGCTTTGCACATGCTGCCTCGCTAGCTGTTGCAGAAGCACCTGCGAAGGCTTATAACCCATTTTTTATCTATGGGGGAGTAGGGCTTGGCAAAACACACTTAATGCATGCGATTGGTCATTATGTACTGGAACATAATCCAAATGCAAAGGTAGTCTATTTATCATCTGAAAAATTTACAAATGAATTTATTAACTCAATTCGAGATAATAAGGCACTTGATTTCCGCAATAAATATCGCAATGTAGATGTACTGCTAATTGATGATATTCAATTTCTAGCAGGAAAAGAATCAACTCAGGAAGAATTTTTCCACACTTTTAATACATTGCATGAAGAATCGAAACAAATTGTTATTTCCAGTGACCGTCCTCCTAAGGAAATTCCGACATTGGAAGATCGTTTGCGTTCTCGATTCGAATGGGGACTAATTACAGATATTGCGCCTCCTGATTTGGAAACTCGTATTGCCATTCTTCGAAAAAAAGCAAAGGCTGATGGTCTAGAAGTGCCAAATGAAGTCATGCTCTATATTGCGAACCAGATTGACTCCAATATTCGGGAGCTTGAAGGTGCGCTTATTCGCGTCGTTGCCTATTCATCACTTGTTAACAAGGATATTAATGCGACTTTGGCTGCTGAGGCACTAAAGGATATTATTCCTAATTCGAAGCCACGAACTGTCACTATACTAGACATTCAAAATGCAGTAGGTGAGCACTTTAACATTCGTTTAGAGGATTTCGCCGCGAAAAAACGTACAAAATTAATTGCCTTTCCACGTCAAGTCGCGATGTATTTATCTCGCGAATTAACAGATTTTTCGCTGCCGAAAATTGGCGAAGAATTTGGTGGACGCGACCATACTACTGTTATACATGCTCACGAAAAAATATCTTCTATGTTGAAAAATGACGCTCAGCTTCAGCAAGATATTAAACAAATTCGAAGCATGCTAGGGAAATAATACTGTGGACAACCCATATGTTTAAACACAAACTTATACACAGTCTATCTACATGTGGATAGACTGATTTTATTCACTTAAACACACTTATCCACAAATCCACAGGGCCTATTACTATATCTTTTTTATTTTATATAAATAAATAATATAAATATGTGAGGGAAAACGAATGAAATTTGATATTTTACGTGACCGTTTATTAGAGGGTTTAAATGATGTCATGAAAGCCGTAAGTTCTAAAACAACTATTCCAATTTTAACAGGGATTAAAATCGATGTAACAACAGAGGGTATTCGTTTAACAGGTAGTGACGCTGATATTACTATACAAACATTTATTCCAGTTGAAGAAGATGGCCAACAAATAATTCATATTACAGAAACAGGATCAATTGTTGTACAAGCTCGTATGTTTAATGAAATTGTACGTAAGTTACCAACAAATGAGGTTGAAATTCAAGTAACAGCTAGTTTCCAAACTCATATCCGTTCAGGTAAATCTGAATTCCACTTAATTGGCTCAGATGCTACTGAATATCCTTTATTACCTGAATTAACAGAGGATCAAAAATTTACTATTCCTGCAGACCTATTAAAGTCAATTATCCGTGAAACAGTATTTGCTGTTGCCACTTCAGAAAGTAGACCGGTGTTGACAGGTGTAAACTGGCAGATAAAAAACGAAGCGTTAGTCTGTGTTGCAACAGATAGCCATCGTTTAGCAAGACGTAAAGTTCAACTGGAAAATTTACCTGAGGTTGAACATAGTGTTGTTATTCCTGGTAAAAGTTTAAATGAGTTAAATAAAGTTTTAGAGGATTCAACAAATCTTGTTCAAATCGTTATTACAAGCCAGCAAGTGTTATTTAAAACTGGAGAAGTATTATTCTTCTCACGTTTACTTGAAGGTAACTACCCAGATACAACACGTTTAATCCCAGAAGAATATCAAACAAATCTAACGATTAACGGTAAATCATTATTACAAGCAATCGATCGTGCATCTCTTGTTGCTCGAGGCGACCGTAATAATGTTGTACGTTTTGAAATTTTTGATAATCAATCTGTGGAAGTTTCTTCTAACTCTCCAGAAATCGGGAAGGTTCAAGAAGAAATTCCTGTTGAGTCATTAGAAGGGGAGAACTTAAAAATTTCTTTCAGTGCGAAGTACATGATGGAAGCATTGAAAGCAATAGATGGTCAAGAAGTAGTCATTCAATTCACAGGAGCAATGAGACCGTTTATTTTGCGTTCTGTTCATGACGATGCAATTTTACAGTTAATTTTACCTGTACGAACTTATTAAATTTCAAACAGTTTTGGTTGGAGAGATTAAACTCCATAACTTCAAGCTCTAAATACTTTGAAAAACGTTCTGATAGTCGCTAGTTGCGGCTATCTTTTTTTACTTATGGCGGAATTTTAGGTATGATAGAGAGATAGACAGTTTGTATTTGGAGGGGAACTCAACTATGAAGGACATTAAAATTGATGTAGAGTTTGTCACATTAGGGCAACTTTTAAAAATTACCGATGCTATTAGCTCTGGTGGCATGGCGAAATGGTTTTTACATGAAAATGATGTTTATGTAAATGGAGAAATAGATGATCGCCGCGGTCGTAAATTGCGTCATGGTGACATTGTAAATATTCCTGGGTGTGGTCGATTTCGTATCGTTGACACAACTGGACAATAGATTATGCTGATAGAGCAGTTAAAACTTACAAATTACCGTAACTATGATGATTTAGCATTAAACTTCTCTCCAAAAATTAATGTTTTCATTGGTGAAAATGCACAAGGGAAAACAAATGTTATGGAATCTATTTACGTATTAGCGATGGCTAAATCTCATCGAACGACGAACGATAAAGAATTAATACGTTGGGATACAGACTATGGTAAAATAGAAGGGGCCGTTCGAAAAAGGCATGGTATTTTACCGATTGAGCTTACGATTACGAAAAAAGGAAAAAAAGGTAAGATAAATCATATAGAACAAAGCCGCCTCAGTCATTATATTGGCCAAATGAATGTCGTTATGTTTGCACCCGAAGATTTAAATGTCGTAAAGGGAAGTCCGCAATTACGACGACGTTTTATTGATATGGAGATTGGGCAAATTTCGCCTGTTTATTTGCATGATTTATTAACCTTTCAAAAAATTTTAAAGCAACGTAACCATTTTTTAAAAATGAATCAAGGTAAAAAAATGCCAGATGACGTGATGTACGAGGTTTATAATGAACAATATATTCACGCAGCTACCCAAATTATTCGAAAAAGATTTCAATTTATGGATTTATTGCAAGAGTGGGCAGAGCCAATTCACGCAGGTATTTCACAAGGGAAAGAAACGTTAGCTATTAAATACCGCACAGTAGCGGGTATTGAAAAAGAACATACTTCCAGTGAAATTGAAGGCTATTTGCATAAAAAGCTAATTGAAGCTAAGGACCGTGAATTTGATCGAGGTGTAACACTAGTTGGTCCACACCGAGATGATTTGCAGTTTTTAGTAAATGGCTATGATGTTCAGACATACGGTTCACAAGGACAGCAACGTACAACCGCTCTTTCCTTAAAACTTGCTGAAATCGAATTAATTAAACAAGAAACAAATGAAACACCCATACTACTTTTAGATGATGTATTGTCGGAACTCGATGATTATCGTCAATCGCATTTATTAAACACCATTCAAGGTGAAGTTCAAACCTTTGTTACGACTACAAGTGTTGATGGAATTCATCATGAGACGATGGAGCATGCACAGCTGTTTCACGTGAAACAAGGAGCGATTGAAGAAAGTTAGCCCGGGGAGTTTTTTAGATTACAAAAGAATGGTAATAGTCAGCTCGGTTGACTGTTCATTCATTTACACACAATGATGTTATGAAGGAGTAGATGAAAGCCGTGGCTATAGAGAACGAAGGTTTACAAAATCAAGCTTATGAAGCCGATCAGATACAGGTATTAGAAGGATTAGAAGCTGTACGTAAAAGACCAGGGATGTATATTGGTTCAACAAGCTCTAAAGGGCTTCACCATTTAGTATGGGAAATTGTTGATAACAGTATTGATGAGGCACTTGCAGGATTCTGTACAGATATAAAAGTAACGATAGAACAAGACAATTGGATTCGTGTAGAGGACAATGGTCGTGGTATTCCGGTAAGTATTCAAGAGAAAATGGGTAAGCCTGCTGTTGAAGTTATTATGACAGTGCTCCATGCTGGCGGTAAGTTTGGCGGTGGAGGATACAAAGTTTCAGGCGGTCTTCATGGAGTAGGGGCATCTGTTGTAAATGCTCTATCTGTCGAGACAATCGTTCAAGTTCATCGTGAGGGTCATATTCATGAAATTAAATTTGAACGTGGAAGAACTGTTCAAGAGTTAAAGGTTATCGGTGATTCAGATCGTAACGGAACAACTACACGTTTTAAAGCAGACCCTGAAATCTTTAAAGAAACGACTGTTTATGAATATGATATTTTAGCACATCGTATTCGTGAATTAGCTTATTTAAATCGTGGTATTAGGATTACAATTGCTGATGAACGCGAAGGTGAAGAACGTTCTACTACGTATCATTATGAAGGTGGTATTCGTTCTTATGTAGAGCATTTGAATCAATCTAAAGAGCCAATCCATGATCCGATAGATGTTCTTGGAGAAAAGGATGGTATTTCAGTTGAAATTGCTATGCAATATAACGCTGGATTCTCTTCTAATATTTTCTCATTTGCTAATAACATTAATACGTATGAAGGCGGTACACATGAATCTGGTTTTAAAACTGCTCTAACACGTGTTATTAATGATTACGCACGAAAAAATGGACTTTTAAAAGAGTCAGACGCAAATCTCACTGGTGAAGATGTTCGAGAAGGTTTAACGGCTATTGTTTCTGTAAAGCATCCGGATCCACAATTTGAAGGACAAACAAAAACAAAGCTTGGTAACTCTGAAGTTAGCCAAATTACTAACTCCTTGTTCTCAGATGGTTTTGAACGATTTATGTTAGAAAATCCAACTGTTGCTCGTAAGGTTGTAGAAAAAGGTCTAATGGCTGCTCGTGCACGTGTTGCTGCTAAAAAAGCACGTGAATTTACACGTCGTAAAAATGCACTTGAAGTATCAAGTTTGCCAGGTAAATTAGCTGACTGTTCATCTACAAACCCATCTGAATGCGAAATTTATATCGTTGAGGGTGACTCTGCCGGAGGATCTGCGAAATCTGGACGTGACCGACACTTCCAAGCAATCTTACCGTTACGTGGTAAAATCCTTAACGTTGAAAAAGCACGTTTAGATAAAATTTTATCGAATGCAGAGATCCGTGCAATGATTACAGCATTTGGCACAGGTATTGGTGAAGAGTTTACTTTAGAAAAGGCTCGTTATCATAAAATCGTTATTATGACAGATGCCGATGTTGATGGTGCGCACATCCGCACATTACTTTTAACATTCTTCTTCCGTTTCCTTCGACCTCTCCTAGAGGCAGGTTATATTTATATTGCACAGCCACCTCTTTATCAAGTTAAGCAAGGTAAACATGTTGAGTATTGCTATGATGATGTTACTCTTCAAGCAATTTTAGAACGGTTACCGAAAATGCCAAAACCAAATGTACAACGATACAAAGGTCTTGGAGAAATGAATGCAGAGCAGCTTTGGGAAACTACAATGGATCCTGAGCACCGCACATTGTTACAAGTAGAATTAGATGATGCAATTAAAGCAAACCAAGCATTTGAGCGTTTAATGGGCGATGAAGTTGAACCACGTCGTCAATTTATCGAAGAGAATGCAGTATACGCTAATTTAGATATTTAATTTTTCTTGAGAGGAGGTCTACACTTTGTCAGAACAAGAACGCTCCGGTGTTAAAGGAGTTAATATAACAAAAGAAATTGAAACATCCTTCCTCGATTATGCGATGAGTGTAATCGTTTCTCGTGCATTACCAGACGTACGAGATGGATTAAAGCCTGTACATCGCCGTATTTTATATGGCATGCAGGAACTAGGGAATACAGCAGATAAAGCGTACAAAAAATCAGCACGTATTGTTGGGGACGTAATGGGTAAATACCACCCACATGGTGACTCATCTATTTATGATGCAATGGTACGTATGGCGCAAGATTTCAGCTATCGTTACATGTTAGTCGATGGTCATGGTAACTTTGGATCTGTCGATGGCGACGGAGCGGCAGCAATGCGTTATACAGAATCACGTATGTCTCGTATTGCAATGGAAATGCTTCGTGATATCAATAAAGACACAATTGACTATACAGATAACTATGATGGTTCAGAAAAGGAACCTATCGTCCTTCCAAGTCGCTATCCAAACTTATTAGTAAATGGAGCGGCAGGAATTGCGGTTGGTATGGCGACAAATATTCCGCCACATCAACTTGGGGAAACGATAGATGCAGTGATAGCACTTTCAGAAAATCCAGCTATCACAACAGAAGAATTGATGGAAATCATTCCAGGACCTGATTTCCCAACTGGTGGATTAATTTTAGGTCGTAGTGGTATTCGCCGTGCCTATGATACTGGTCGTGGCTCCATCATTATTCGCGCAAAGGTAGAGATTGAACAAAAATCAAATGGTAAAGAAACAATTCTTATTCATGAATTACCATACCAAGTGAATAAAGCTAAGCTTATTGAAAAAATAGCAGAGCTTGTACGCGATAAAAAAATTGATGGTATTACAAATTTACGTGATGAATCTGACCGACGTGGTATGCGAGTAGTCATTGAAATTCGTAAAGATGCAAATGCCAATGTCGTTTTAAATAATTTATATAAACAAACAGCTATGCAATCGAGCTTCGGTATTAATATGCTGTCATTAGTAAATGGTCAGCCTAAAGTAATGGGCTTAAAAGAAATGTTGCATCATTATTTAGAGCACCAAAAGGTTATTATTCGTCGTCGTACGGAATTTGACTTAAGGAAAGCGGAAGATCGTGCACATATTTTAGAGGGCTTACGTATTGCTCTTGATCATATTGATGAAATTATTGCTATTATTCGTGGTTCACGCAGTGGTGATGAAGCGAAACCTCAATTAATGGAGCGATTCAATTTATCTGAACGCCAAGCGCAAGCTATTTTAGATATGCGTTTAGTTCGTTTAAGTGGATTAGAGCGTGAAAAGATTGAAGCAGAATATCAAGAACTTCAACTATTAATTGCTGAATTAAAAGCAATTTTAGCGGATGAGGCTAAAATTGTTGATATTATTCGCACTGAAATATTAGAAGTAAAAGATCGCTTTAATGATACACGTCGCACTGAAATTACTTCTGGCGGTTTAGAAATGATTGAGGACGAGGATTTAATTCCAGTCGAAAATTCAGTCGTAACTTTAACGCACAATGGTTATATCAAACGTTTAGCTGCGAATACATATCGTAGTCAAAAACGTGGCGGTCGCGGTGTACAAGGTATGGGCACAAATGAAGATGATTTTGTAGAGCATCTTATGAATACTTCTACACACGATACAATTTTATTCTTCACTTCAAAAGGGAAAGTGTTTAGAGCAAAAGGTTATGAGATTCCGGAATATGGTCGTACAGCGAAGGGATTACCGATTGTTAACTTACTCAATATTGAAAAAGGTGAAAAAGTAACCGCAATGATCCGTGTAGGTTCATTCGATGAGGATGCATACTTTATCTTCACTACTAAAACAGGTATTACAAAGCGTACACCAGTATCTCAATTTGCTAATATCCGAACAAACGGCTTAATAGCTATAAGTTTGCGAGAAGATGATGATCTTATTTCTGTTCGTTTAACAGATGGCAAGAAACAAGTGATTATTGGTACGCGTGATGGAATGCTTGTACGTTTCCAAGAGGATGATATTCGTTCAATGGGCCGTACTGCAGGTGGTGTACGAGGTATTAAACTACGTGATGGTGACGAAGTAGTTGGTATGGAAATCGTTGAACCGGAACAGGAAATTTTAGTTGTTACAGCAAAAGGTTACGGTAAACGTACATCTGAAGAGGAATATCGTTTACAAAGCCGTGGTGGTGTTGGATTAAAAACAATTCAAATCACTGATAAAAACGGTCCAATGGTAGCTGTAAAAACGGTTGATGGTTCAGAAGATTTAATGCTGATCACAATTAACGGCATGCTAATCCGTATGGATGTGAATGATATCTCATTAATTGGCCGTAGTACACAGGGTGTTCGTTTAATTCGTTTAGGCGATGACGAGCTTGTTGCAACTGTAGCGAAGGTTGAAAAAGAAGAAGAAGAATTGATTGAAGAAGAATCGAACGAAGAAAATACCCAAGTAGAAGAGTAATAAAAAGACCGATGACGACAGCTAATGTTTGCCGTTCATCGGTTTTTTCAGCATAAATCATGAAAAATAAGTAATTATTTTGAATTCCATGATAAAATAAGTTTAACTCCGTTCAGTGGGTGTCCAAACACCCACTGAACAGAGGAATTCAGTCTAAGAACGCCACGTCCTGTGGTAACGACTGAGTGACCAACATCACGTTGGCCCAAAGCCTCCGGCGGATGTCACAGAATAGGTAAGGAGTTCTTTGTGTAAGCACAAAGCCGATTCCGGACGCAATTATGCCGAGGCATAATTGATCCTTAAATTTATGCAAGCGAAATAGTGAAGAGGAGTTAATTGCGTGGAAACTATACATGTCCCAATTTCGGAGTTACGCATTGGTAAAGTAATTTCTGAAGATATTTTTGCTAATACACAACATCCAATAATTTTTAAAAACACAATAATTTCCCACGAGCATTTTCAAGTTTTTTTTGCTTTTAATATTTCAAGAGTCCCTGTTTATAAAGAAGGTGTAGAAACTCAATCAGAAGTAAAAGAAACAGGTTTAGTTGTTCCAACAGAACCTATACCGACTTTCAGAAAGATTTATGACAATTCAGTTGAACAATTTAAAAAGGAATTTAAAAATTGGGAAGCTGGTGCAAAGGTAGATATTGCGAAAGCACGCAAAATTATTTTGCCACTATTAGAAATGGTTTTAGAAGATCGTACAATAATTTTTGATTTAAATGAGTATTCAAATCCAAAAGACTATTTGTACCACCATTGTGTAGCAACAGCATTGATTTCTTCGGTGATTGCACAAAAATTAAGCTATGACAAAGGAATTACAATTCAAGTTGCAATTGGAGGGTTATTAGCTGATTGTGGAATGGCAAAAGTTCATCCACGTATCCGCGATAAAAAAACAACCTTAACAGAGCAGGAGTTTAATGAAATTTATAAACATCCGATTTATAGCTACAGCATGGTCAAAGATGTAACAATCTTAAAGGATACAATGAAAGAGGCTATTTTCCAGCACCACGAGCGTTTAAATGGTAGTGGTTATCCGAAAGGAGAAAAAATCGCTAATATTTCTACTTTCGCTCAAATTATCGCTGTTGCAGATGTATTCCATGCAATGACATGTGAGCGAGTATATAGAACAAAGCAATCTTCTTTTAAAGTCATAGAGATGATTAATGAATCTGAATTTGGGAAGTTTGATATTAAAGTAGTACGTGCACTGATAGATATTGTTGCTGACCTTCCTATAGGGACAATCGTTGAACTATCTAATCTGGAACAAGGCGAAGTGATGTTTGTAAATAAATTTGCACCAACTCGACCACTTATTAAATTAAGCCAATCAGGGGAGATATTTGATTTAGGTAAAAATCGTACCTTCTATATTTCACGTATTATAACAAATTTATAATAGTTGAAAGGCAACCCATTAATATTGGAGTTCGCCTTTTTTTATTTTTAATTCGCTCGATAAATTATATAGGTGATAAAACAAAAGTATCAACAAAGACTTAAAGGTTTAAATGAAGCGAGCTAAGTACGAGAAGATGAATCTCATAAAAACCAAGTCACACAGAGAAATGAACTTTTTGAAATTAGTTAACTTCTTTCAGCAAGTGTTTTATGTAACGCAAGTGAAACGTCAGTTACTGAAGTTTCCCACCTTCGGACTAATCTTTTTGAGCATAGTGGTGTAGACGAATAATAGATTTTAAAAAACTATTAATTAATTTTGAGAAAGTGTTGACATAGTTTTAGATTCTTGATATTATTAGTGAGTCGCCAAGAGGTGACACTAAAAAAAGATTAATGAACCTTGAAAACTGAACAAGCAAAACGTAATCAATAAAGTTTTTAGTAGCTAACCTTGAGTTGGTGAACGAAACAAAATTTTGGACATCAAACATGATGCCAGCAAAACAATTTGAGCTAA
>NZ_JBYTDL010000039.1:0-30756 GCF_058791335.1 Lysinibacillus sp. EB271-A1-10B | reverse complement strand
CGAAGTCATTTAATCGCTGTTTAATGTAGCAAATGGTCTTTTATTAAACTGTCTACTTTATAGGGTTCAGTTCATAAAAGTGAGTACCTGGTACTTTTTATGTTTATTCGTCATATGGTCTAAACTTACTCATTTGAGTGACCTATTCTTTCAATGCAGCATGTTCAAAGTAGTTATTTACAACTTTCGGTACATTGTCAGTTAAAAAATTATCCCATTTAATTTTATTTAAAGTAGCTTTGTCAATGTCAAATGACATCACTAATACATCTTTTTCATTTCCATAAGTATCAACAAGTGGGTAATACCAATGCACTTTGACTTTTTCAAAATCGTTCATTTTACTAAGGGGCTCAAGAATTTTTTTGGAATCCATCCACATCCCTTTTTTAGTCATATTTACTGAAAAGTTTTCGTTAGCATTTAATTGAACGATAAATCCCTTACCGTTATCTTCATTAGTAACAGCATAGCTTTTGACAGTGTCCTTTTTTTGATTGTTCTTTTTGCCTAGTTTATCTGTAATTATTTTTTTTGCTTTATCAGCAAGATCTTCATCCTTGTTCTTTTTCTTTTCTTCCTTTTCAGCTTTTTCTTCCTTTAATTTATCTTCTTCTTTTGCCTGCTCTTTATTTTCTTTTGTTTCAGTCGAAACTTCTTTTTTAGCTGATTCTTCTTGGTTCGTCGTATTATCTTTCTTCGCATCTTCCTTCTTGTCTCCACCACCAGCAATGGCACCGATTACAAACAATGCAACGATTAAGATAAACCACCATTTTTTGTAGAATGGTTTTTTCATGTAAAACAGTCTCCTTTGTATATGTTGTTAGTACTATTAGATTATATCAACATTGGCATGTGTTGTCAGTAAGTAATTGGAATAGGTAGGTATAATTACATAAATGCTAGAGTATTGACATAGAGGTATTAAACATTATAGTTAACCGCATGAATGTAGAAAGTACATAAAAATGTTTGGTACCCCAGATGTACCCCAAAAGAGTATTTGAAAATATACAATAATATTAAAATCAAAAAGTGTGGTACACTATAGAACGTTGATAATACAGCAATCTATTTATAGGGAAATACATAATATAAAATCATTTGAACTCTGGGAGAAAAACACACCGCCGAAATGGTTGTCATAAAAGTCACGAAACACTCGTTTAAAATACGAGTGTTTTTTAGCGTTAGCAGAGGTAAGGGGCGAGTTTTCTCGTCTTCCCTCTACAGCTTTAATGGTCGGCTCATATTTACACGCTGCATTTGAAAGTAATGAGGCATTCACTGAATTTAAAGAGCTAAATCACCACACCATTTATAACAATCGTGGCAACAAGTATAAGGACTACGAAAAAGCTGACGACATGATTGATACCATTAAAAATGACGAGATTTGTATGTTCGCTTTGCAAGGTGAAAAAGAGGTTATCTATACAGGCGAATTATTTGGTGTAGGGTGGAAAATCAAAGTAGACAACATCAATCATGAACGTGGATTTTTCAGTGATTTAAAGAGTACTCAAGAGCTTAGGAAACGCCACTGGAGCGAGAAATATAATACTTTGGTTTCATTTGTACAAGCCTTCGATTACGTGCTGCAGATGTGGGTGTATCGAGAGATCATCTATCAAAATACAGGTCGCTACTATGATCTATAGATTGTGGCAGTAACTAAAGAATCGCCGCCAGATAAATCAGTTTTACACTTGAATTCAGGGCGTTTCGACTTTGAAAAGGAATATGTTCAAACGATGCTAGCAAACATTATAGCAGCGAAACAAGGTCGTAAAAAGCCACATAGATGTGATAGGTGCGGATATTGCGGGTCCACAAAGAAGTTAGAAGGTACATTCGAAATTTGATTAGGTGGTGAAAATGGATGAATAATGTAACCCACAAAGTTTTTCTTAAGGGTTTACTTGTCATTTCCTGCGCTTACCCGGGAAATTATTTTTTATTTCCTAACCTGATTGTTAATAAATCTATGGTAAAAATTCGAATATAAGGAGAGGCGAGGGCGAATGGCTAAATACAGATATGTCTACACAACTTTTTGTTAGAGTCCAGCCATTTGATAAAGCAGTTTTCTTTGTTTTTGATGTTTCCGATGTTTTGAATATATTCAATATTATCCACCTCAGTATATAAGATGTTACTAGTATAGGAATTTATTTAACGAAAGACCATGGTTATGTTAACCATCCGAATATTCGAAATTTTTCACTGAACAATATAAGAAAAAACCATAACGAGGTCGTTACAGCAAACTAATGAAAAATATGAGGATTGTGTCTGATAAATTTTGTGTAATAGGGAAAGAGGTTCATTTTCTTGAGTATTTAAGTTTATGTAGTTCCTTTGTTAAATATTGAACTTGCTTTTCTAATTCATCTATTTTATTTAAGTAGCTATGATTGTTGGTATTTGATTGTTGGGATTGAGCTTCCTCCAAAGCCATCATTGCTGCAATAGTAGATAAACCGTCACCTAATGTAGTAATTAGTCCACCAATTACAGCAAGCTTAGCAGCATCATTTTCGCCATTCGATAAAAAGTCATTAATATTAAAAGTATCTTTGTGTTTACTCAAATGTTAACCTCCCTAAACTAATCAGTTCTATATCTTATTCTGTATCCTATTTTATAATTCGTGTTTAAACCAAAATGTTCGATAACAAAAGGAGGAAATGGAAGTTACTTTTTTAGTCTGAATGAATTTACAAGGTGCTTAAGTAAAAGAGGCATTTACCCTTGAGCAATTAGGAATTGATAAAAATCTAACAGTCGGAGAACTCCAAGAGGCTGTCGCTGAGAGTTATAACAATGGGCTTGGGAACAGCTATACGATGGTTTTGATTTTGTAGATTAATGCACAAAAAAGCCGCAGCGTGATCAGACGCTACAGCTCGAATTGGTTTATGCCCTTTGACGGTGCTTAACAACATTATTATACCACACCGTAGGAGGGCAAACCTATGTTAAAAGAAAGAGCACTAACCACCAGATGCTTTAGATTCAATGATTACAGACTACCACTGGATGGTAACGCCATCAAAGAAATGCGAGCAGAAATGATTGTTGGGGCAAAAACGGCACAGTATGGTATCGAGGCTACACTACCAATTAATAATGTCTTTTTGTTTTTGTTCTAATTTTTAACAAAATTTACAATTTGAAAAATTTCTTGAAAATTTTGGTTGCGTGTGTAAAGATATGAATGTACTTCAAAATCGAAAGGGGCTAGTGATATGAAAAACACAAAGCGCGTTATTAATCCAAAAGGTTTTCGATTTAATGTATTAAGTTTAGCGGTGGTTTTAATGCTTACTATTTGTACATTTTTTGTAGGCGGAAATACAACTACTTTAGCTGCACCTGTATCTGTGTATTTAAGTGATGAGTTAACTCCAACTTCAGTTACAGGAGATATAGAGCAAATGACACCTGATTATTTTTCTTATAATAAAAACCAATCGTTTTATAAAACACAGTTATCTATTAAAGGTGTGAAATATGAAAAAGGGATTGGCTCGCATTCAAATAGTTCAATTAAGTATAATTTGAATGGACAGTATACTAAATTTACAGTTGATGTAGGAATTGATGATCAAGTAGCGCCGGGTCATGGTTCTGTGAATTTTGTGATAATTGCTGATGGCAAAATTTTGTATATAAGTCCGGTTAAAAAATCAAACGAACCAGCTGAACATGTAGAAGTAGATATTGCAGGGAAAAATACACTTGAGTTAGTTGCTTTTAATGCTAATGATAATATTGACAATGATCATGCCGACTGGGCAGATGCAAAATTGTTTAAATAAATAAAAATCACCTAGATGTATGAACCTCAAAAGTTAGACTTTAACCAGAATGGATTTCTCCGTTCTGGTTTTTAGTTTTGCTGAACAATTTGAGGGAATTAAATGAATGGGGAAGCTTAGTGAATAACAATTTTTAACGTATAGTCTAAGAAATGATTTCTATAATAAAAACGCCAACTTGCAAAGAAAAATATTGAGGTATTGAAGTGGTTAATGCGGATGAATATTTTAGTGATGCTGTAACAAGTAAAATGAAAACAGCTAAATTAGCACAAGTCACAAATATTGTAGGGCTACATAATAGAGGATGACCAGCAAAGCTAATTTAGCCAAGCTGGTCTTTTTCATTTACTTAGTCATGATCAAGCATAAGTCTTAAGCCTGATATGGTTTCAGTCTATTACTGTATTTACGAGCAAAATAAAACCTTGATATTCTATTTATAGAAAATATTTCTTGGTTTTAGGAAGTGTTTATCTTGAAATCAATTACTTATCTAAGGAGGCAATTCTATTATGAAAAATAAATTATCTGGGGTGTTAGCTGCTACATTAGCGTTAACGATGAGCCTACCAACAGGAGCGATGGCGTTTTCTAGCAGTCAGACTACGGTTGTAGTTAGCCAAGAAGTTGCTAGCCAAGAACTGAAAAAGATTGCGGCAGAGAAGGCTGCTCTACTCACGAAGTCCTATGAGACGACTAGTGTGCAGTATGCGCTAATTGATAATGGCCAAATTATTTTGTCGGGTCAGACAGGTAAGAACGATATGAAAGGGAAACAGCCGCTGACCAAAGATACCCAATACGGGATTGGTTCAGTCAGTAAAATGTATGCAGCGGCGGCTGTAATGAAATTGGTCGACGAAGGAAAAGTCGATTTGGATACTCCTGTCGTCCACTATGTTCCTGATTTCCAGATGAAAGACGAGCGTTACAAACGTATTACGCCACGTATGCTGTTGAACCACTCCTCTGGCTTGCAAGGTACTGAGTATAGCAATAATTTTTTATTTAAAGATAATGATACCTATGCCCATGATAATTTGTTGCGACAATTGTCCAACCAGAGCTTGAAGGCGGACCCTGGCGCGTTCTCGGTATACTGCAACGACGGCTTTACGCTGGCTGAGATTATGGTGGAAAAAGTCAGCGGTATGAGCTTTACCGAATTTATACATCAACGGTTTACAGAACCCTTAAAGTTAAATCATACGAAAACGCCGCAGGACGAATGGGAAAACGATAAGCGGGCTGGACTTTATTTTCCAACGTACCAAGGGCAGCTTCCTACTGAATTGGTGAATGTGATTGGTACGGGAGGGATCTCTTCCACAGCAGAAGATATGGTTCGATTCTCACAATTATTTATGGGACATGGAAAAGGAATCCTCTCCGATAAGGTAGTCAGGGCGATGGAGCAAGAGGAATATAAAAAAGGAATGTGGCCGGGGGATGGAGATAATATTATCAACTATGGTCTTGGCTGGGATAGTGTGAAACTACATCCATTCAGTGAATATGGGTTAAAGGGATTGGCTAAAAACGGTGACACGGGACTGCAACATGCTTCACTGGTCGTCCTTCCTGAACAGAAGATGGCAGTGGCTGTGTTATCATCCGGCGGTAGCAGCTCTACAAATCAACTGATGGCGACTGAATTACTGCTCGCAGCCCTTAAAGAGAAGGGCACAATTAAGGATATCAAGCCGAACAAATCCTTTGGCAAGCCGGTCAAAGCCAAAATGCCTCAAGACATAGCAAAGAAAGCGGGTTTTTACGGCAATAGTTTCAGTCATTTCAAAATAGAAATTACGAAGAATGGAGAACTGATCTTACCATCTAATCCAGAAGAAAAATATGTATATACTGCGGATGGAAGCTTTATTAATGAGACAGGTACCTCCAAGCTCAACTTCGTCACAGAGAAGAATAGACGAACATATTTGAGGGAGAGCACATTTATATCGGTGCCAGGTTTAGGGCAAGCAGCGGCTACTCAATATTTAGCTGAGAAACTAGAAGACAATGTGCTATCGAAGGAAACCACTGCCGCATGGGCGAAGCGGGAAGGCGTTAAATTCTATCTCGTAAACGAGAAATATAGTTCTGCTCAATATCTCTTACCAATGATGCTTACAACACAAATTAATCGCAGTGAAGGTCTAGAGGGCTATTGGGACGGCAGAAAAATTACAGGCCCAAACACGGCTGCACATCAGCTCCAGATTCCCGTGATGACAGGTCGTGATACAACGGAATCTCGTTTCTATACAGAAGGCGGTAATGAATATATGGAGATGTCCGGATTGTTATACGTAAGTGGAACAAACGTGAAACAGCTTGATGCAAGCCAATCATCCAAGTTACGCTACAAGCAAATGGGCATGCGAAATGGTTTACGATCCCACAAGCGGTAGCAGGGAAAACGATGACCGTGACGTTGCCAGAGAAGAGTTCGTTCGCAGTGTATGATGAGAAGGGAGTAAATATCAACTTTACCGTTGTGAGCGGCAATAACAAAGTAAAACTGCCGAAGAATGGAACGGTTGTATTTGCTGGCGCGCCGAACTCGGAAATTGCAATCACGTTGAACTAGCTCCAATTCAAAGTAATGTAAGAGCTGTTATCGCAAATGGATATTCTGATGAAAAATTTAAAACACAAAATGCATTAACCCGTGCTCACATGGAAGCTTTCTTATCATTTGCAATGAAATATGGAAAAGATAATAAGTCTATAGTGTGGTGTATACATCCTTACTCGATTTAATCATTGTTTTAATGTTTGGCTTTGTTATTATTGCCTCGTCGATAATAAAAGTAAATCACAATCCGCTTCGATTGTAATAAAGACCAACAAAAAGCCTTCTCCATAACGGAGAAGGCTAATTTTTATTTTTGAGTAATACGCTCGAAAAAGGCATTTGTTTTTTCTATATCCGTTACATGTCGATTGCATGTTTGGCTATCTGCGCAAATGTAATTACTATAATTCGTGAACGTTCCAACGACTGGCCCTTTTACAGACGTTGTAAATAGGCCAACATCAGAATGGCGGTTACATAGTGCACATATTCCTTTAATTGTATTGTTAGAGAAAGTTCCTTTAATCGCTTTTAGCTGATCATCTTGTTCTAGTAGGACATATTTTCGATGTGTACCGGGATCATCCCAAGCTAAATAACAAATCTGCTGAAAGTCCATTTCTTCAAGCTTCGGTAGCTTGAGCTTTTTTTCCTTTTTAAATAGGCTCTTTAGTGTGCTTGCAGTGACTGCTTTGAATGCGATAACGTACGGTTTTAATTGCTCTAAATACGCTTCGCCATGAGCGCGATCGGTCACATTAAAAAGCTGTTCAATTAGCTGAGTTTCCGCAGTGGATAGCGCTAATTTTGCTGTAATTTCACTTTCAACAATACCATGAACGGCTAAGATAACGTTCTTATCCTTTGTCGTTGCAAGTGTTTGTATAATTTTATTCATTTGTTGCTCAAGTAAATGATAGTTTGCGACCGTTAAGAACGGCTGAATTGTTTGTTTTTCCATCTGAATTCACTCCTAAATAGTAGGCTTTTAATAAAGGTTACTGGCCTAAAGAGATCCTTCAATTTATGTTATTTGCGTTAACTTTTCTAGACCTCTTTGACCTGTAAAGTTTTTGGTCTAGAGCAAGCATTACAAAAGAATGCGTCCATTTCGATTCCTCCTTGAAAAGAAGCTACCCTAATTATAACATTTTTTAGGAATTATATAAAGTTAGAAAATTTAATTTATTCAAATGATAAAAAATGGTATAATAGTTTAATATTTGTTCGTTGCTGATAGTTGTGGATGACATTTTGAAAGAAGCATGTCGTGTGTATAGTTTGATTGGAGTGGAGATTGGACGCCTACAAAAAGTGCCCAGTCGGAACGGAAAATACCCTACACGATAAGGTGATGAACTTGAATTTGAAAGGGGGAGTTTTTATGAAACAGGTTATAGGTCATGAAAATTTATATGTATGGAGAGGGATTGTTAGTAACTAACATGGGATGTTTAGTGCTAATAGACCCTCCGAATTCTTAAGCTATTGAAACTCTAGGAGGACTATTATGCTAAGTCAACAAGGATTTAATTTATGGGCTGATGGTTACGATAAAACGGTTCAGCTAAGTGAAGAAATCAACCAATATCCATTTGCAGGATATAAAGAAGTATTAAATACGATTTTTAATGAGGTCATGCACAGTCCAAAGTCCACGGTATTAGACATTGGATTTGGCACAGGGGTGTTAACGGCAAAGCTATATGACAATGGGCATATGATCAATGGATTCGATTTTTCTTCAAAAATGATCGAAATTGCCAAAGAAAAAATGCCTGATGCAAACTTAATGGAGTGGGATTTGTCAAAAGGGCTGCCAACAGCACTACTTCATCAAAAATATGAAGCTATTATAAGCACCTATGCGTTGCATCATTTTACCGATGAAATGAAGGTGCAATACATTATAGAATTATTGCAACATCTAAAACCTGAAGGCAAAATTTTTATTGGCGATATTGCGTTTAATACAAGAGCGGACCTTGAAAAATGCAGTGAAGAAAGTATTGGCTATTGGGATGATGATGAAATTTACTTTGTCCATGGGGAAATGAGATCCTTATTAAAAGGAGTATGCCAATTAGAATTTTACCCGATCTCGCATTGTGGTGGGGTTTTTGTTCTTTCAAATTTTGCGTAGGTAGATGCGATAGAATAATTTCAGAAGGGTTTATTTGTGAAGATTCTTTAATTTTAAACTCTCGATAAAACTAGTAAATGGGCTGCCAATAGACAGCCCATTTATTTAGTATGTGGAAAACTTCCTTATGTTGAATTGCCTTTAAATGGCTACCAAACTATTCGCGTGTTGAAGAGTGCGAAAATTACAACTTTTTAAATATAGGAGTAATTCTCTTTTGATATATCGTCAGTTACGATATAATCGTTTGTGACGATATAATAAAGGAGCAAGTTTGATGATTAAAGATATAAATAACTATTTTACATCGATTTATTACCATCTACATTCAACACATGAAGATTCAATTTCGCATCAGAGCGTGCGTATTTTACAGATGATTCAAAAGGAAGCTGAAGTAACAGTGCGTGATATTGCAGAGTTATTGAATATTTCTCATAATACCGCGTCTGAGCATATCAAAAAGCTGGAGCGTAATGGTTGGGTAAAAAAGGAGCGGGACAGTGATGATCAGCGTAAAGTACATATTCATTTAACAACTGAAGGGCTTCTTGTTTTAAAGAAAAACACAGAATTAAATGATAAGAAACTGCAACATGCACTAAACCAGCTTACGGAAGAAGAGCAACAATTAATCTTACAGGCATTTCGTTTATTAAGCGAGGTGGCTAAATAATGTACACATTTGTAAAAATTTTATGCTCGGCAGCCGTTATTGGTATTGTGACGGAGATTGCTAGAAGATTTCCTAGCTATGGTGGCATTATCGCAGCACTGCCACTTGTCAGTATTTTAAGCATCATTTGGCTTACTGTGCAAAGTGAATCGAGTGAGCATATTCAGCGATTTACGGTTGGTGTAATCGTTGGATTACCAGCAACAATGGTGATGCTATTTGTTATTTATATGGCGATGAAATCATCGATCCATATCGTTTTTGCCATTGGACTTGGTGTCATTTCGTGGGCAGTATTTCTAGGTGTTCAAAAAGCCATAGCTAGTATGTTTAATTTTTCTATTTAGGAGAATGATAAATGACAATAATTCCTATTCAACAATTACCCCAAATTGATGTTTTGCAATTTTTTAAAGAGCATTGGGGAAGTACAGAAATGGTTATTTCCAGTGGGGTATATGACTGTAGTAAATTAGAGGGGTTCGTCTATGTAGATGAACAAAATACGATTTTGGGTCTTGTAACGTATATCATTCGTGAGGAAGAATGTGAAATTATTTCCCTTGATAGTATTGAAGAAGGAAGAGGGATAGGTTCATTGTTAGTACATGCGGTTGAAGAAATTGCTTTCGGACAAGGCTGTACGATAATTACTCTTATAACGACAAATGATAATTTGCACACCGATCAATTATGCCTCGGCATAATTGCGTCCTGAATCGGCTTTGTGCTTGCGCAAAGAACTCCTTTCCGATTCTGTGACATCCGCCGGAGGCTTTAACTTCTTCCAGCGGATGTTTGGACACCTGATGAAAAGTAACTTAAATCCTCATTCATCTCACCCCTATAGAGGTGGGAGACTTCTGCTGAAAGAAGTTAAAATTTTATCAAAAAAGAGGCTATCACTTAGACGAAATCATACAAAACGCGGTCGAACAAGCAAGAGCATATAAACCTGAAATCCCTTTAATCGGCAATGATGGGATTCCAATACGTGATGAAATACGATTAGCAAAGCAATCTGGCTTATAATGAGTCAGGTTGTTTTTAGTTGGTTTAAAGAAGTTAGGTGGAGAAGAAGAAAATCCTCATTTACTATTCAAGGTTTCATCACCTATGATTTCTCGCTATACTTGATAGGTAGAAAGAAAGTGAGGAATGACATGAAAAAATTACTATTTGTTTTATTATTTAGTGTTCTAGTAGTGGGAGCAGCCTTCATCATTTATTTAAAGAGCAATCCACCACTCGTCATGAACAGCTATACGAATCCAGTAGATGATTCAACTATAAGAATCGTAGAAATAGAAAATAAAGGACTGCATGAGATAGAGCTTCAACAAATACTCGTCAATGATAAAATGCCTGAAAGTGCCGAGCTTGTCGTGAGTAAGTCTGAACCGTTTGAAGCGGAGACGAAGTTGGTTGGTAATCCGAATATTACCTATCATAAATTAAGGCAAATATCCATTTTTCCTAGTCAATACATAGATCGCCAGGCCATTGGAAAGCAGCCTCAGCATTATGCAGTAAAGGTTGAAGCGCCTACTATAAAAAAAATAACGATTAAGTACAAGTATTTAAAAATACCATTTACTTTAACAGCCGAGTTACAAGCGAAAAAGTGAAGTGAAACTATCATCAGTGGGGTTTTCTTACCCACTGATTTTTTTGTCTTCACCAATGGCTAAGTCTGTATCTACTCGTTATTTGTCTTATCCTTTATGCCTATGTCATTTCATAAGATTGTTTGATGAAAAAATACTGTTACTCCTAAAACATGGTAATCTAATAGTAATAGCTATGGCGATATCGGGAGGGACTAAATGGGATTGATAATCGTTAGTATAGTACTTGTTATCTGTATTTTCACTGTGACTTTAGTGGTTATTCAGAAGCACTCGAAGGAGGATATTAAGTTAGAAGTAACAGCTGTATGTGAAGGGGTAAATGAAATAGGTCAAGCTATTATGAAAATATATTTTACATTTTCAATTGGCAAACTAGCACAACGTAAAAAAGAAATAATAGGCAGTATTGATTGGTCACAAGGATGGATGCCTGTTTGCTATAATTTAAAGGAAAACGGGGTCTATCAGGAGCAACGATTACTCCGTGCTGTAAATGAGACAACCTATACAACCTTCGAAATAAACGCTACAAATGATATTGATCATCTGGGACGAGGGGAGGGATATGTTGTGTTAGTATTAGAGGATCCAATTTCTACTGATAAATCTAGAGCTGGTGTGATTCTTGCTGTTACTGCTAATATGGTGACCTATCAGCTATCGGATTCAACTAGCTGGAATAATGACTTTGCAGTAAATCAATAAATACAGAATAAGCTATTCGTTAGGGGGAAAAGCCTGATGAATAGCTTTTCTATTTGGTAGGAAATAACGGAACCTATTAAGGTGAATTTCGTAGAATATTTAAGGGAAGGAATGTCTCGGTTGTATTCATTACGATATGAGTGCAACCTTGGATCAAACGATGTCAAATCAATAATCGAAAAGAAGGTACAAGACTTTGGATATTTTAACAAATAAATTGATCATGATTGCTTTATTTATTCTCATCATTCATTCGATAGAAACACTTGCGTATGCAGTTCGATTATCAGGTGCACGTGTAAAATTACTAGCCTCTGCACTATCCTTGTTCAATGTGATGGTTATGGTTTCAAGATTGGCAAATATGATGCAGCAGCCTTTTACTGGAAGTTTGGCTGATACAGCACCGAAAGAAAACACATTAGCGTTTGTGGAGCAGCAATTCCGAGTGCTTATTGGGGCCGCTTCAATAGGTACTTTAGTAGGCATTCTACTATTGCCGACTTTTATAGCGATATTTTCAAGAGCCATTATTCATTTATCTGAGGAAAAAGGTTCCATTCCAGCATTATTCAAAAAAGGTTTTAGTATAGAGTATTTTAAACGTGGAATAAAACATATCCATTTGCCAAGCTTTTCATACTTAAAGGGGGTTAACTGGCGTGATATCCCTCTTAAATTATTTATCGTCAATATCGTGATAACGGCCATCTATACAATTGGTGTCCTGTCTGCACTTTACGCCTCTTTATTAGTTCCAGAAAGAGCGACAACTGCTGTAATGGCATCAGGACTTATTAATGGGGTAGCAACGATGTTACTAATTATATTTATTGACCCTAAAATTTCCGTTCTTGCAGACGATGTTATTAATCAAAGAGGTAGCTATTTAAGTCTGAAACAAGCGTCTGTGATGATGATGGCTTCAAGGCTACTAGGCACATGTTTAGCACAGCTTTTGTTTATTCCAGGGGCAAAATATATTGCCTGGTTTACACAATATATGACGTAAGGAGGGTTTACACGGGAAGCCGAGTAACAGTTTTCAAAGGATAGTTTGAAGTAGTTAACTTTCTAGAAAGGAAAATTGATATTTAATGAAAAAATTATGTTTTCTGATTTTGATGATGATGTTTGTGTTAGTTGCTTGTAGTACGAATCAACAAGAGGAGGCACATTATATAGCGAAAAGCGAGCACTGGAAGGCTGTATATCATAGTAATACAGAAGAGGGATTACGAATTTTCTATTTAGGGGAAGAGAAAGACTTAGGTGATTTACAAATAACGATAGAAGGTTCAAAACAATCAATAACTTTCGATGACGTTCGAGTAAATACCAATAAACAGTTTATCTTAACGAAAAAAGAAAGTACGAAAATTTTTAAAAAGGATGCTGCCCCAATGATTCATATTCAGTGGCAGTCTTACAAAGAGACTTTAGAAATAAGAACCTTAGTATAAGGGATTATATGGTCGAAGTGATCAGTAAGATTTTGATACATATCTTTGCTAGAATGTGCAAGTCGAGTTAGAGTCGAAATTGTTCTTTGAAAAATTTTCAAATATTGACAAGTAATGAAACATTCGTTATAGTAAGAAACAATTTCACAAAGCAATGAAATTGGCGATGAGAAGGACACGAATTTTCATAAGCGATTTACAGAGAGGGAGGCATGGGCTGAAAGCTTCCTAATGCAGCTGGAAAACTTACTACCTTTGAGCAGTGCTTGGAAACTTGCACCGTACTTGCAACGTTACTGCATAACAATGAGCCACTAGAGCATCTAGTGGGAATTTGGGTGGAACCACGGGTAATCAACACATGCTCGTCCCTTTATGGGGCGCGAGCATGTGTTTTTTTTATTTGTAACTTCTTTCAGTAGAGGACTACCGCCTTGATAGGTTAAAGAGGAGTGCGGTTTTAAGTCACTTTTCAGAGTCTGTCCAAACATCAACTGAAAGAAGTTAAAGCCTCCGGCGGATGTCACGGAATCGGCTTTGTGCAAGCACAAAGCCGATTCCAGACGCAATTATGCCGAGGCATAATTTATAATAAAGGAGTAGAGAACATGTCAAATCAAGTTATTAACATTCAATTTCCAGATGGTAAACAACAAGTATTTTCAAAAGGTGTTACATTAACCGACATTGCACAAGCGATTAGTCCCGCTTTACGTAAAAAGGCAATCGTAGGGAGTGTGAACGGAACCATCATTGATTTGACGCGCCCGATAGTGGAGGATTCACAAATTTCCCTGTACGATGCTAGCACAAAAGAAGGAATTCAGGTGATTCGTCATTCAACAGCCCATTTATTAGCGCAAGCAATTAAGCGTTTATACCCTGATGCTCAATTTGGGGTCGGACCAGTTATAGAAAATGGGTTTTACTATGATATCGACATTGCGCATTCCTTTGCGCCTAGTGATTTACAACAAATTGAAAAAATGATGCAGCAAATTGTTCAAGAAAATAGACAAATACAGCGCAAAGAAGTAACAAGAGCAGAAGCGCAACAACTATTTGCTCATGACGCGCTGAAGCTAGAGTTATTACAAGATATTCCTGAGCATGAAGTGGTGACGGTTTATGAGCAAGGAGATTTTTATGATCTTTGTCGTGGACCTCATGTACCTTCCACAGGAAAATTACAACACTTTAAATTAATGAATGTGTCAGGTGCTTACTGGCGAGGGGATAGCAATAATCAAATGCTTCAGCGTATATACGGTGTAGCGTTTGCCTCAAAAAAAGAGCTTGAGGAACATTTTGTTTTCCTAGAAGAGGCGGAGAAGCGCAATCACCGAAAGCTAGGAAAAGAACTAGAGTTATTTATGTTTTCAGAGGAAGCACCAGGGATGCCGTTTTATTTAGCAAATGGTCAAATTATTCGTAACGAATTAGAGTCTTATTTACGTCATTTACAAGCAAAATTTGATTACCAAGAAGTACGGACACCATCGATGATGAACCAGCGTTTATGGGAGCAGTCAGGGCATTGGGATCACTATAAAGAAAATATGTACTTTACTCATGTAGACGACCAAAGCTTTGCATTAAAACCTATGAATTGCCCTGGACATATGCTGATTTTTAAAAATGATTTCCATTCATATAGAGATTTACCGATTCGTATGGCTGAATTTGGTCAAGTTCATCGACATGAATTTAGTGGCGCATTAAATGGTCTTTTACGGGTTCGTACTTTTTGCCAGGATGATGCACATATTTTTGTTACGCCACAGCAAATTGAAGATGAAATTGCGCTTGCACTAAAGATTATTGATGAGGTTTATCAGGTTTTTGGCTTCCAATACGATATTGAATTATCAACACGTCCCGCTGATTTTATGGGTGAACTTGAACTTTGGAATCGAGCCGAAGCGGCGTTAGAAAACGTACTAACGAATCTAGGCTTTCCTTTTACAATAAATGAAGGTGACGGAGCGTTTTATGGACCAAAAATTGATATTCATATTAAAGATGCTATTCATCGCAGTCATCAATGTGCAACGGTGCAGCTCGATTTCCAACTACCTGAGAAATTCGACTTAACATATGTCAATGAACAGAATGAAAAAGTAAGACCTGTCGTTATTCATCGAGCGGTATTCGGTTCAATTGATCGCTTCTTAGGCATATTGATTGAGCATTTTGGAGGGGCGTTCCCAACGTGGCTTGCACCTCAACAAGTAAAAGTTATTGGGGTGGCAGATAAGCATCGAGCATATGTACAGCAAGTTGTTGATGCTTTAAAAAATGAACAAATCCGTGTTAGCATTGACGATCGACAAGAAAAGCTGGGTAAAAAAATTCGAGAAGCACAAATGAAAAAAATACCTTATATTGTAGTACTTGGTGATCAAGAAATGGATACTCAACATGTCACTGTTCGTAAATATGGCGAGCAAGCATTAATTGAAAAAACATTGCAGCAATTTATTGAGGAAATTAAGCAAGAAATACAGCAAAAAGCTTTAACTATTAAGTGAACCCTATAAAACAATTTAGCTCGACTCAAGGGGAAGTCACTCCCAAGAGTCGAGCTATAACAGCGATGGAATAAATGGTAATTTCGGAATTTGCTTAAAAATGTTAATTTTTTCTTTGAATTTGCTACTATTAATCAATTTTCAAGCATACAATAAATTAAACAACAAACGAAATACAATTATTTAATGGTATTACTTTGATAATAACTATTTCCTAAAAGGATAGTTTGTGTCTCAGCGTCAATGACCAGGTATTTATGATAAGTCTCCTGATCCAAGTGCTTGAAGGATGCTAAAAAATATACTTGTCGATTGGGATGAATAAAAGTATGTTGAGAGAGGTCTGTTTTTTTACGTATAAAATTTGTTTTTAGATTAAATGTTTCCTCAGCCTTCGATACGTCCTTAAAGGCTATTCTTTGACGAATGTTCAAGGTAGCATTGTTATATTCCTCATAGATTGTCCTATTTAATTTATAATAAAAATCATTCTCAGTACGAAATGCTTGATATTGATTATTTGGGTATTTATAAGATGTAGTTCTAGAAGGTATGCAAAGAACCGGTGTTGTGTTTTCTACTGAATCTTGAGGTTGCTGTAGTAAAAAGCTAGAAGCGACCAGTGATAAAATAAATACCTGCATTATTTGGCCTCCTTTTTCCTGTCATATAGAAGATAGCCCATTTCTATGTTATTTATACGTATCTTAACAACAGCAATAGGTTTTATAACCAAAAACTAATACAGGGTAAAACTAGACGACTTTTCGAAAATAGTTTTAGCTGGCTTTATTGATCGCTTTTGAATATTTATTTAGTAGGACATCTAATTCTTGGCTACAATCTACCACACTTGGATGGGTGAAACCTAAAGCCATAGCCTTTCTATACATAATTTTTCTTTTAATTTCAATCTCCATCTTCAAGAATTGTTTATGCGTTAAATAATTAACCAAAATCTTTTCCCCCTATTATTTTTTCTCCATATATTCTTGAAATACATTGACCTCGATTCAACTTTTTCATTGTATCTCACCTGAAATGAAAAATATGTCACATTGTGTATAGGTTGAGAAATTCGTAATTTAGTCATAGAAAAATTTTTTTATTCTTATATTGGGTAGTAAATTAAGAAAACTTACGATGAATATTTTGAACTACTTAAATTACTTTTATTGTATTATTTATATATTTTATTACCCTTCACACTAAAATATTAGGGTTTTTTTTTGGCTAGATTTTAGAAAAGGGACAGGGTGATGTTTAATAGATTTGCATCTTTTTTACTATAAAAATATTTTGTATCATAGACTTGAAATTTCATAGGTTTCATATCTTGTCACAATTTATCAAATAAACTTCTTTGTTGTTTGTAATTGAAGGGATTATACTTTGGTTGAAAATGTTGAGAATTTTCGAAATATATTGAACGGTGGAAATGTGAGTTTTAAATCTATTGAAAATAGGGGGGATACGATATTGAATGTAAGGTCGCTATTATTAAGTGTTATGATCGTTTCTTGTTTAATATTAATCGCATGTTCAGAAGTGAAAACAAAAACAGGAGAGTTTCCAAAATCAACCGTAGTTACTAGCCGTTCCGTTCAACATGAAGAAGAAACTCAAGAGAAACTTCCTATTATTGATAGAGACTATGATTTTACATATTTAGAGGAATTGCCAGAGGAAAAAAGAGCTTTATATGAACAATTTTTAAGCAATGGGAATATGAATAGTTTAAAGACTTTTACACCAGAGGAAATGGTGTTAATTATGATGAATTTAATATTTGAAAATAAGTTCGATAAATTATATGCAATTACCTACAACAACAATGAACTTCCAGATAAAGAAACCTTTATAGCAGAGTATATAGATTATTTATTTGATGAGGATATACAGAATTATTTAATGTACAGATATTACGATACTATTTCATTGGATAAAGAAACTAGCACAGAAAGTATAGCAGTTGTACAATTGGATATAATTTTCGGAAGCTCTCACTATCGAAAGATATTTTCTTTACTAAAAGAGGATGATATATGGAAGGTAGATATATATCATTATGTGAAAGAAAAGAAGGCAAAATCTGAAGGGAAATAGAGGAAACGATTATGACCATAATATACTTTATAAGACACGCGCATTCGCAATATTCTACTGATGAGTACAATCGCCCGCTTTCTGATAAAGGATTGGAGGATCGGGATCGTGTTACTAGATTATTTACCAATTAAATAATCCATGCTATATATTCAAGTCCATATAAAAGAGCTATTCAGACGGTGGGAGGCATAGCACAAGGGCATAAATTAGAAATAAATACGATAGATTCTTTGAAAGAAAGAATCCTATCTAATGGAAAAAGTATGGATTTTAACACTGCCATGCAACAAGTATGGAGTCATCCGAATTTCGCATTCGAAGGTGGAGAATCAAATGAAGCTGCCAAGGAACGAGCTATTACTACGTTGCAAAAAATTATCCTTGCACACCCAAATGACAATATAGTGATTGGTACACACGGCAATATAATGGTTTTAATGATGCAATATTTTGATGCACAATATGATTACTCGTTTTGGAATGGACTTTCAATGCCTGATGTTTATCAACTTACATTTCAGCATTTTGTGTTAAGTGATATTCGAAGAGTTTGGGAAGAATAAGAGAAGGAGCTGTCTACTGACAGCCCCTTGGTTCATTTTATCGAGAAGAAGTATCTGCCTGACGAAACCGAGGAAATCATTGAGGCTATGAATGAAATGTCTGTTGTTGACTTAAAGTATAAACATTTAGTCATAGGGATACATATCACTCTGACAATATTGGTAGGTAGGTTTCCAACGACCATTTCTACAATAATACCTCATATCACCAATACAAGTTGTGGTCCCTTCTTGTTGACATGGTCCCATATCTTCAATAGAACGATATTGTGGCGATAGCTGTGGACTATAACGATATTGTGGCCATGTTGGTGTATTATCACTCTGACAGTATTGGTGGGTAGGTCTCCAATGACCATTTCTACATACAAAATACATATCACCAAAACAAGTTCTGGCCCCCTCTTGTTGACATGGCCCCATATCTTCAAAAGAACCAAATTTTGGCGATAGGTGTGAACCATAACCATATGGTAGCCATGTCGGTGTATTATCACTCTGACAATATTGGTAGGTAGGTCTCCAATGACCATTTCTACATACAAAATACATATCACCAACACAAGTTCTGGCCCCTTCTTGTTGACATGGGCCTATATCATTAGGAAAAGAACCATATTGCCAAGTCATAAAAGTCACTTCCTTTTATTTTTTTAAAACATATATAACCATTAGATAACTTTGAACACTTTATAAAAAATGTGTTCAGTCTTATTCAGCATTTTTCATGTAAAAAAGTGTTCATTTCTATTTTGGGGTTATATCATATTCTAAGTTATGAAATGGAAATGATTACTATTGGGCTATCTTTTTCGTCTTGGCATAATTAGAGCAGATGGCAACTCAGGAAGGCGATGGGGGGGAACGTCTTTTGTAGGGAAATTGAACGTATAGACAACACTTTTTAAAGAAGGAAATGGAAGAATACTTTGTCTTTGATGTTGAGAAGCTTTTCATGCAACGAACAACCATAGTGAATAAAACGTATGATCATCACTCAATTGCTGATGATCATACGTTTTTACCCACGAGCTAGAATTAATCGATGAAAAATTGTAGCTCGTGGGTATATCGAGAATGCTGAAATATTTCCACACGGAGGAAAAAAGCTTATTTTATTTTATTTGATTCCATTCTTCTCGTAAAAGGCCAAATAAAACTACATCATGAAATTGTCCGAAACGGAAAAGTTCATTTCGTAAAATCCCTTCTTTTGTAAAGCCACACTTTTCATAAGAACGAATAGCTCCTTTATTAAAGCTGAAAACCTGAAGCTTGATTTTATTAATGGAAATATAATTAAAAATAAAGTGAATAAGAGTTTTCATTGCATCCGTTCCAAGGCCTTTACCATGCCATTGTTCGCCAATTGAAATGCCTACAGAGCAAGTACTGTTCTTCCAGTTGATTCCATAGACAGCACAGGAACCGATAAGCTCATTTGACGACTTTTCGAATATACCGAAGAAAAATTCTTCTTTTTTTCCACTAATACTTTGAAAGAATGAAGAATGATCCTCAAAGGTATTTGGAAAGGGAATGTCGTCATTAGCCAGTAACAACGTCTTCAGTTCACTGTCAATCTTTACAAATGCTTCTAGGTCGGAGGAAGTCATTTGCTGTAATGTAATAGCTTGCCCTTTAAGAAATTCTTTAAAATAGTTTTCCATTTGTTTTCTCCCTTGTTCAAGAGCTGCAGTTAGAGTTTACAACCCTTGGATTATTTGTTGTTTAACCAAACATCTACTGCACTTTTCGCACTCATTCACTCAACTCCTTATATATAGATAACTTAATAGTAGCATTTTTGGTGATTAGTGGAAATATTTTTTGTTCAAGTCTGTTGAATAGGGAAATAAAAGGTTATCTGTGACTGGAAGAATGGTATTTGTTGATGCCCGCTTTGCTAATTGCTGCTTATGACAACTCCATATGGTGATGAGCCACATAAAAATGTTAAGGAAACGCTTGATTTTATTTATTTTTTTGAAGGACGCCAATTTGTCTGAATGTCTACATCTTGTTGCTCTATCCAATTAAGAAATTCCTCTGTGCATTGAATATCATAGTCTAACACTGCTTCATATACATAAATTGAAGGAAGTACTAGGGATTTCTTAAGAAGTTCTTCTTTAATAGTTAAAATAATATTTTGACTTTCATTTGTTAAGGCATCGTTCATTAACGATACTAAATCTCTTGATAGAGGGCCATCTCGTGTTTCTGAAAACAGCCACATATCAATATTCCAAATTTCTGATGGCATTTGCTCATATTGTATTTTAAAATAGATACCATTAAATGGTGTTTTCAAGTAATTACGATACTTTAATTCTAAAACTTTCGTATTGCTAGTTAAATCAGCTAATATCGCCATAGCTTCTGCTGCATTAGGGTGAGTACAAAATGTTTCGATATCAATATCGTGATCCACTAGTAAATCATATGCTGTAGCGCCGACCACAAAAGCTTGCCCAATAGTATTCCATTTATCTAGCAGCTTCAATTCTTCTAAAATGAGCATGGCCGTTTCTTTTCGTTTTTGAGCTCTTTCTAATAGTTTCAATATGAACACCTTCTCTAATGTAATATTCTAAAATATGTTAGAATACATTATATTTTCTGTTTTTTCAATATATTACAACAGAAATAAACGATACAAAATGTGTGCTTTGGATTCGTCAGTGGCGAATGTTTTGTGTAGCGAAAGCAATGTGACAGTTACAATTACGCCAAGGTGGAACGACGACTCAAGATAAAAGGGGAGCTTTGATGAGATTGAAATTTTATGAAAATAAAGATGATCACTTAATTAAACGATATACGATCACAGAGGAGCAGCTTCGCTATACGATGTCTCCGAAAGAGAGTATTGAACTAGTAAAGCAGGACAAAAATCGCCATGCCGTTCTTGTTTTAGATGAAGATAAGCTTGTGACATTCTTTGTGTTACATGAAAAAGAGGGCGTTACGCCATATAGCTCTAATGAACAGGCTATTTTAATCCGCGCCTTTTCAACAGACTTTTATGAACAGGGGAAAGGCTATGCAAAAGCGGCATTACAGCTTTTGCCAGACTTTGTTTTGGAGCATTTTCCAACTATTAATGAGCTTGTGTTAGGGGTTAATCTACCGAATACTGCCGCACAGTCACTTTATAAAAAATGCGGATTTGTCGATGAAGGAAAGTTGGCAAAAGGGTTTAGGGCTAAGATTAAAGTGATGAGTTATTACATAAGTAAAATTAACAGTTGAATGCTTGATTAGAAAAACATTGATGAACCAACTTAATTTTGCACAAAAGTCTTCTCGCATATAAAGAATGAGGTGAACAAAATGACGCAATTGCTGGAAGCACGTATGGAGCATCTCGATGAAATATGTGCGATTGATCAAGAAGTAATTGGAGATTATTCAAGAAGCGAATATTTGCGTACAGCCATTAACGAAACACGTTGTATCATTCAACAAACTGAAAAAGGGATTGGTGGTTTTCTTATTTTTACGAATGACTTCTTTGGAAACTGCTTCATCTCATTAGTTATTGTGAAGCCATCTGAGAGAAGAATGGGCATTGCCACAGCGTTACTAGCTTTTTATGTAGAAATGGCAGCAACTCCAAAAATCTTTTCTTCTACTAACCAATCCAATACTAGTATGCATAAGGTATTTGAAACGGCAGGCTTTATAAAAAGTGGGTGTATTGAAAACTTAGATGAAGGTGATCCGGAAATTATTTATGTGAAATATAAATAGGAGTAAGGCATGTCTCGCGGTAGGTTTCTGCTGCGAGAGTTGCAACTATGAAAAGTTATTTCCGTGCTTGCATGACTAAAAAGGAGAGGTGACGAAGCGATAACGGCTAACTACCTGCATTGGTAAACCATAGCTCCTTAAAAGAAAATGGCTGTTTTCTCATTTGATGTGGGAAAGGTATTGTAAAAGAAATCTTTATTTAACAAACGGGCAAAAATATCAAAAAAATAGAATGCTTATGGTAATGTAAGGTGTTTGTGAAAGGTTGTACTCAAACTAATGGGGGAGTTTAGTCTAAGAACTGAAATAGTTTTTATTTTAGGAATAACCTCATTCACTTTAGAAGGGGGATTGAATTGAAGGAATTTAAAAAAACAGTAGATAACTATACTTTTCACGGATATGAATTTTGTAATAACGGTCTTCCTTCACTTGTTTGCCTTCATGGATTGACAGGAGATTCAAAAAGTTTTTTGGGGTTAATTAAATACTTGATAAATGACTTTCACCTTATTCTTTTAGATAATCCAGGCCATGGAGAATCTCAATTACTAGATGTAGAGCAGGATTATATGTTTTCCTCTTTAGCAAGGCGTATTTATAGAGTGATACAGAAGATTACTAATGATTCTATTTATTTGTTAGGACATTCTTGGGGGGCTGACCTTGCCTTACATTTCACAAAAATATTTCCTAATAAGATAAGAGGAGTCATTTTAATAGATGGAGGATATGTATTTCCTGAACATGTTGATGGGATGACGGAAGTAAAAGCTTTAGTAGGTTGGCAGGAATATATGGATTCAAGTAAATATAATTCATGGGATGAAGTAGTTAAAGAGTACCAAAATTACACAACGAAGCAATGGGACACACAGCTTGATTCAACAATAACCTCTAACTTTAAAAAGGTTAACGATAACTATGTAATAAAGGCTGACAGGTTTAGCATTTTATCAACCATTAAAGCGTTTTATAAAGAACCTTGTTCAACTACTTATGATAGTCTTGAATGCCCTGTCCTACTGTTTCATGCAACAATTCCAGCGACTGATACATCCCGAAATAAAGGAATACAAAAAATTAAAGAGGATATTAAGAATATAAAGGTAATAGGTATTGATAATACCATGCATAACATTCATTGGGACTATCCTGAAACTGTTGCTAATGAAATTTTGTTGTGGAAATGGGAAAATAATCAAAAGGTTTATGAACAACTTCTCCTTATTCGACAAACGGGTACTTTTCTTGAATAAGAGGGCGTCCTTTGGAGTGGCTCAACTTAGATAAAAGATTAGACCTTTGTTAGAGTAAAGAAAAGATTGTAAAGGTCTCTACTTAAACTATAGGACTACCTTAGTAGAAGATTCGATTATAAAAAGCACAGTTGATTTCTATTGACCTGACCCCAAAAATTAGATATCTATAGAAAAGCAACTTCTAAGACCTTAGTTTGGTACTCCACTGGGCTTAGGTCTTTTAATTTGTCCTTCAAGATTTAGTATAGAAATAATTTTTAAAATAGACTTTTATTTCATATTTTAGTAGGATGTAGTTAGAGTCATGCTATCTTTTTGAAATTCGCCATCTATTCGCCTTTATAGATGGTTTATTTTTTTGATATGAGGGCATTTTTTAGAGATTTGTTCTCTACTTTACGCCACAAGATTGTAACAATTCTGAAAAAATAAAGCTATTTAAAGGGAAATGATGGCACTTACTTTGATGAATGACGTTATTTTTATTGGAAGCTACTATATAGTTTCCTCAAAAAATGGACATCACAACAAGGAGGGAACGGTAATACCATTGATATAAGTTGGAGTGGAGGCTGGCTCTGTGCGAAAGCGAAGCGGCAGCAACACAGCGCCCAGTCGGAACGAAAGTCAACCTCACATTATGGAGATGAGCAAAAAAATACTTTGGAGGATTTCATATTGAGTAACGAAACATTATTAAGTTTAAGTAGTAATTCATTTTTCGTGGCATTTATTTTACTTCTGATCGCCATTATACCGATTGGACTTGCCGTGAAATCAAAAGGAAAGATATTTGGAAAAATCGGGCTTCTACTTACATATATTGCATTTGCTTTACAGTTAGTTTATTTCATTTTAAGGTGGATTGCTGTTGAACATGCACCTGTAAGTAATATGTATGAGTTTATGACGTTCTTTGGCATTATGCTTACTGGTAGTTATTTGATCATTCATTTTTTATATAAGCAAATTGTTGTAGGTTTGTTTACGATCCCTGTGTCATTAATTATTCTCGGTTATGGAAGCGTTTTTACAAAAACAGTTTCACCACTTGTTCCATCACTGCAAAGTAATTGGTTAACGATTCATGTTATGACAGTCGCCTTTTCAAGTGCTGTTTTATCGGTTTCATTTGCAACAGGTATTATTTATTTGTTACGAACATTAGATGTTTCTAAATTTTCGATGAGTACAGTTGCCTTGGAATTTGTTATGTATTGCTTAATTGTTGTGATTGGCTTTATTGGAGTGGCAACTTACTTTAACGTAGCAGGAGATAAAATAGAGGTTCAATTTGAAAATAAGTTAGAGAAGAAAGAAACAGCCGAGTATACGATGACGCCTCTAATTGTCAATAAAGGTGCAGTAACAGATAGTGGAGATCAGGTTGGCGTTTTACAGATTACGAATAAGCTAGATGCGAAGAAATTGAATACGATTGTCTGGTCATTTATCGTTGGAACGATTTTATATGGGGTGATTGTACTCATTACGAGAAGACGATTAATTGTGTTATTAAAGCCATTAACAAACCGTGTACAGCCAGTATTAATAGATGAAATTACATATCGAGCAGTTGTCATAGGTTTCCCATTGTTTGCCTTAGGAGGTCTATTGTTTGCCATGATTTGGGCACAGATTGCTTGGAGTAGGTATTGGGGTTGGGACCCTAAGGAAGTGTGGGCACTGATCACATTTTTATTTTATGCCGCTTTCCTTCATTTCCGCCTTTCAAAAGGCTGGGAAGGGGAAAAGACAGCTTGGTTAGCGATTATTGGATTTGGAATTATCGTGTTCAATCAAGTATTTGTAAATTTAGTTATTGCAGGTTTACATTCTTACGCGTAAGGATGTTATCGGGGGGATATGACAGGGCTAGTTCAAGGGTTCATTTTTTGCGATGCTCTTATTTTATCCGTTTTATATAGGAACTTTATTTTAAATAACCGTAAAAAAGAGACATCCATTAATTTGGATGTCTCTTGTATTTTGCACTCTACATGTTAAAGCTATAAATTAAAGCTTTACAACATTAGTAGCCTGAGGTCCGCGGTTACCTTCTTCAACGCCGAACTCTACTTTTTGGCCTTCTTCTAAAGTTTTAAAGCCATCTGATTGAATAGCAGAGAAATGTACAAATACATCATTTCCACCTTCTACCTCGATAAATCCAAAACCTTTTTCTGCGTTAAACCATTTAACTGTACCTTGTGTCATGTGAACAACCTCCCAAAAAAATTAAACAATCATATTGCTTCGATCGCTTGCAAAAAAAACACATTTTCAAAAGCTCGTATTACTTTTGAATACGTGATTTTAGCGGATAAGATGAAGTAATGTAATTATTGTTCTGATTATATAACAATTCCGAATATTTATCCAGTATATTCCGAATTTGTAATGTAAAATTTACATTTCCATTATTTTAACCATTCTTTCTCTTTCGCGACAATTACGGCCTCTGCACGAGATTCTACGTTTAGTTTGACAAAAAGCTTGGATAAATAATTTTCAACAGTGCGTTGCGTGACCCCGATGGCTGAAGCAATTGCTTTATTTGTACATCCTTGTGCGACAAGCTGTAAAATCTCTTGCTCCTTGTCACTTAGTAAAACATCTTGCTGCGCGTTTGGAAGATTGGTACGCTGCTGTACAAAGTCTAAAAAATCAGCTGCTAGTAAGATCTCGCCCCTTAGTGCGGCTTCAATGGTTTGAATCACTTGCTGTTTCGTGGCGAGCTTTGATAAGAGTCCATCGACCTTCTTCTCAATCAGTAGTTCGTAATAATCGGAAAGTTCATATCCTGTATAGAGTAAAATAAGTGCTTCTGGTTGCTTTTTCTTAATCATTTCTGAAAGCTGGATGCCATTGATTGGCTTCATATTAATATCAATCAAAAATAATTGAAAAGATTGATCATCCATTCGCGACAGAACAGCGGAGCTATCTTGTTCCGTATCTATATGGACATTTGCTAAATCCTGTAATAATGTTTTCGTACCATCTAAAACGACAGGATGGTCATCTATAATAAGAATATTAATCATCTGAATCCACGTCCTCTTGTATTTGAATAACAATATGCATTCCTTCATTTAAATCGGAGGTTATCGTGATGTTCCCATTAAAAGCACGGACTCGCTCTCGAATACCATTAATGCCCATAGAATTTGAAGATTGCATTAAACTTTCAATATTACAGCCAATACCATTATCATCGTATTGGAGGATGAAGCCGCGATTTATCGCTTGTAGTCTTAGTGAAACTTCGGTTGCCTCAGCATGTTTAATGGCATTATTTAAGAGCTCCTGCACAAGGCGATAAACGACTAAGTGTAAAGTTACATCCTCAAATTGGACACGTTCTATTTGAGTTTTTAATAAAAAATCTGCTCGTATTTTCACCTTTTGAATTAGTTTTTTTAAGGCGATTTGTAGCCCAAATGTGTCCAGCAAAGGAGGGCTTAAATTCTCACAATACTCACGTAAATCCTTCGATGCATTCAGCAACTGCTCACGAATATCTAATACCTTTTCTTTATTAATAATAGGAGAGCTAGTAAGTACATCTAACTCTCTCGCTAAATGAAGTTGCTCTTGCAAAATAGTGTCATGTAATTCCTGTGCTAAAATACTTTTCTCCTTTTCAATGATATTCCATAATAATTTGTCGAGCCAAGGAAGCTGTGTATCATTGTGATCCTTCATAAGCTTTATTTCATACACTAAATCTTCAATGAGCTTTAAATTATCAATAAACATTGAAACATAGAGGGCTAGTAACTCTAGCCAAAGAAGCTCTTCTTTTTGTAATACATGTCTAATGTGTAACATGATTTTTTCTTCACCTGTATCATGTAATAGTAGGTGATTCCCCATATTAACTTCATCACGAGTGCTTTCCGTAATTGTTGTAATTGTAAAGGCAGTAGTACCAAGCTTTTCTGTTATTTCATACTTGAATTGATCCAGTAATTCTTGCTGGTTTTTCGCTTTCCCCATACGATTAACCGCAGCATATAAATTATGTACATAATCGCCTGTGGATGAAAATATAATCTTTCGATATTTAAAATCAAGCTGCTCTTTTAAATAGAAACTAGCAATGATGACGAGGAATATTAGTGTAAAGACACCTATAATTTTAACAATCGATAATTTGTCTATAAACAGGAGGGTAATACCCGTAGTTAATAGTAATGCACAAAAAAAGGTAAGTGTTGAATAATAACGTAAACGAGATAATTGATATTCAATATCGAATAAACGTTCATTCACTTGAATGAAAATAAAAGAAAAAGGAATAAACAATAAAAATAATGCAGCTACTTCAGAAATTAAAATAGGCTTTTGTCCTAATAATTCGGGTATGACGAAAAACAGTAAAAACGGCAAAAAAGGCGTAATAAATGCAATAGTGATTAAACGGATTTTTTCCTGTTTAGTTCGTAAATAACTCGTTAGTAAAATATAAATTGCATAGAGAACAAGTACAGCAAACATTCCTAATTTAATTAAGGATGTGATTGAATAAAAGTCAGGATTAACAATTCGTATGAAATCCAAGCAAGGTATAAATAGTAGTGCTAAATAAAGCCATTTCGAATTGAGGTATGGCCATCCTATACATAGGTAGCGGAAATAACATTGTAAGAAGTGAATAAAAAGCACTATGCATAAAATTATACCAATACTTATTACAAATCCTCCAATTAGATTTCCTCTACTTGAGGCTCCTGAACTTATATAAGCCAAAGAACAGGTTAATAAAAATAAAGTTAGTAGACTAGTTAGTAGATTATCAGTATTTCTTCGCCATAAATAGATAGCAACGCCAAATGATAGAACGAAATAAAAAAGTGGAAAAATAATATGCAAATATAATTCTTCCGGAATATCTTTAATCTTAACTAAAACAGTATGAACATCACCATTCGGCTTCATAAATATCAGTTTTTTTGCACAACGTACCAAAGAATCGAGTTGATTAGAAAGAACAGGTTTGTCATCAATTGTCAGTAGTATATCGCCCTTTTCAATATTATGCTGCTGTGCCCAATTTGGATAGTAGAACTCGGTCATAACTGGTTGTTCGCCAGTTGTGTCTACTGAAATAGCAATAAAAGGTATTTGTGATGCAACTACAAGTACATAAATACCGAGGAGTAGGTAGGTTATGAAAATACTATATGTCCATTTACTCATTGTTTTCTCTCATTTATTTGCATGATAGTAATGCCCCATTTCAATCTTAAGTACTACTATATTATCCACAATTTTTGGTAATTTTGGAATACCGAAAAAGTTGTTTCGGAAAACCACTATTCCTTTTTCGGAATAACGAAGTAGTTTTTTCGGTGTAGCGTGTGATAGTGTAAAACTATCATGTGTGACGAAAAGGGGGAGCGTTGCATGACAAAGAAAGGATTGTTAATAGTCCTTTTTCTAGTCGTCATAATGTCGTACCCGATGACAACAAACGCTAAAAACGTAGAAAGTGATGCGGTGAAAGTAGATATTTGCATTATTGGGAGTGATAATCGTTTTGTCTATAAGATTCCAAAGAGTTTACATAATGATACGCCGTATGTTGAAATGAAGAATAACATAGAATCCTCGTTAGCAAGTCATTGGAAGGTCGAGGATCCTCGTTATGAAGTCCTCCAGACGGATGTAGCGTATACTTTTTCGATTAAAGATTTAATTCATGAAAAACAAGATGGGAAAATAAAGATAGCGATTCCATATACTTTTTTAATAGGAATGTTTGGCGAAAATGATCCCATTCAATTAAAAATTTTGTCTAGCAAACTAATCGACTGGCAAGCTAACTCAAATGATTTGGCAAATCTCGGCTTTGTAGAACCGTCTACTTATTTTAGTGAACAGGAATATGTTTATGAGGGAGAGGTTAACGACCTACTACATCAGCGGGTAGGACATTTTATTGGCTCTGTTATGAAAGGGCAAATGCTACTACATATTGTTATTTATTTTAGCTTTATTTTGGCGCAGCTTATTGCCTGTTTCATTTTATCGAGGCGCTTAAAAAAGAGAATTATTAAAGACCCAGAAAATATGCATCAATTCCGAAAGATAAATTATTTGTATCAAATCATACCGATAATAATTATCGGTATGCAAATTGTTTTTCTAATCAGTTCAGGCTTATTGACCGCGTTTGGTATCTATTTTGACCCAGGGGTTGACCTTTTGTTTATTATTGTCCCAGTTTTATTTAATATTATTTTGATGCCAATGTTTTTTGTCACGATGGAGAGTAAAATCGCAAGGGAGCTAGAATACGATTCCTTTGGCTCAGTCAGGTAAATATTGTTTTTATTTTTGGGCATTCACATGGAGTTATTAGATGATATAATGGTCAACAGCATACTTGAAGGAGCTGTTGATGAACATGGCGCATCCAGAAATCGCGTACTTAAATTTACTACAACATATATTAGAGAGTGGCGTTAAAAAGGAAGATCGAACAGGGACCGGTACATATAGTGTATTTGGCTATCAAATGCGATTTGATTTAAGCAAAGGTTTTCCTCTATTAACGACGAAACGTGTACCATTCAAACTTGTAGCAAGTGAGCTACTTTGGTTTATTAAAGGGGATACAAATATTCGCTATCTACTACAAAACAACAATCATATTTGGGATGAATGGGCTTTTAAAAAATGGGTTGAGTCTGATGAATATTCAGGTCCCGATATGACAGATTTTGGTCGTCGTTGCTTAGTGGACGAATCATTCAACGCTGACTACCAAAAAGAGTTAGCTTCATTTTGTGAGCGCATATTAACAGATGATGAATTTGCAAATAAATACGGCGAGCTAGGAAATGTTTACGGCAAGCAATGGCGTAATTGGACAACATCAACAGGGGAAAGCATCGATCAATTGCAAGATGTAATCTATCAAATTAAGCACAATCCAGATTCACGACGCATTATTGTCAATGCATGGAATCCAGAAGATGTTATCAATGCAGGAGCAAAAGGCAGTAAAGCTGCACTACCTCCATGTCACGTAATGTTCCAATTTTATGTCGCAAATGGAAAATTGAGCTGCCAGCTAATGCAAAGAAGTCTCGATACATTACTCGGCTGTCCATTTAACATTGCCTCATATGCATTACTGACACATTTAATTGCACACGAATGCGGTTTAGAAGTAGGCGAATTTATTCACAGCATTGGGGATGCTCATATATATTCAAATCACGTGGAGCAAGTAAAAGAACAGCTTTCACGCGAGCCTAAGGACCTACCAGCCTTAAAAATCAATCCAAATAAAACGTCGATTTTCGACATTGAACTCGAAGATCTTTCAATTGAGGGCTACGATCCACACCCAACAATTAAAGCACCAATTGCCGTTTAACCTAAAGCAGCAGCCGTTTTGGCTGCTGTTTTTTTAGGTTCTATAATATTTTTTGGGGTATTCGCACAATTCCACGCATAAAAAAAGCACAGATTCACCGATTTATATATACT
>NZ_JBYTDL010000038.1:9481-31722 GCF_058791335.1 Lysinibacillus sp. EB271-A1-10B | reverse complement strand
CTTGGCTAACCTCTACTTCTGTCTTCGGGGTTCGGGACTTGCACCCTATAGTTCATACGCATGCCGGGCGCACATACAAAGAAGCCACCTCATTTGCATGAGATGGCTCCGTTTTTGTTGCTATTAAAAATAATTCATTTAAAAAAATCAGCAAGTATGCACTCGTGAGATTTTTGACGTGTCGTTTTATATGAGATGTAAATGCTTCTTTCTCTAAACAAACTATCTTCTTTGCTACATTTAAAGTTAGCATAACAAATTTTTATTTTCAATCTTTTGGTGTTTGAAATTATATATTTTTTATATATCGTGAGAAAATTAACTAAAAAAAGTTGTTGTCAATATTTGTGTTTTGCATGTAAATATTTTATGATTAAATTATTCAACAATTTTTTAAATCATAGGAGGTGTACACTTTGCTTCCTTCCCTCATTCGGGCGGGAACAAAGGAATTATTTGGACGGAGACATAATGGAAATAACCATAAGGTTGGTGGCATTTGCCCTACTAATAATAATGACAGGATTTTTCGTTGCAACAGAATTTGCAATCGTTAAAGTAAGGACTACGCGAATTGATCAATTGCTTGCAGAAGGCAATAAAAAAGCAAAAAATGCAAAACGTGTAGTTTCAGATTTAGATGAATACTTATCTGCTTGTCAATTAGGTATTACAATCACTGCTTTAGGTCTAGGTTGGCTTGGTGAACCTACATTTAAGATTATTTTGAATCCAGTGTTTGAATTTCTAAATTTGAGTGAAAGTTTTACTACTGTCCTTTCATTTATACTTGCATTCTCAATTGTAACGTTTATGCATGTAGTTATAGGGGAATTGGCGCCAAAAACACTTGCCATCCAAAAAGCAGAATTTGTAACATTAAACCTTGCTGGCCCATTAGTATTATTCCACAATATTACTTATCCAATCATTAAGCTTTTAAACGGATCTGCACGTGCCTTAACTGGCCTTTTCGGCTTGAAAATGATGTCCGAATCAGAAGTAGCCCATACTGAAGAAGAGTTACGTATGATTTTGTCGGATAGTTTAAAGGGTGGAGAAATTAATACTTCAGAATATGAATATGTAAACAGTATTTTTGAGTTCTCTGATCGTCTTGCGAAAGAAATCATGGTCCCACGTACCGAAATCGTCGGCATTGAAAAAGAACTAACAATTAGAGAAGTTTTCGATTTAATGGGCGTTGAGCAATATACCCGTTACCCAATTATCGATGGTGACAAAGACCATATTATCGGCTTAGTCAATATGAAGCACTTATTAACCGCCTACATTAAAGATCCAGCAAATGGCGATAAACCAGTGATTGAATATATGCAGCCAATTATTCGCGTAATGGAAACAACGCAAATTAACGATTTGTTACTAAAAATACAGCGTGAACGCATTCATATGGCCATTTTAATGGATGAATATGGCGGAACATCTGGCCTAGTTACGATTGAGGATATTATTGAGGAAATTGTCGGCGACATTCAAGATGAATTCGATGAAGATGAAATTCCAGAGGTTCAGGAAATTGCAGAAAATCATTTTATTTTAGATGCGAAGATGCTAGTTGAAAGTGTTAATGATATGCTAGGTACTGACATAGAAGACGATGATATTGATACAATCGGTGGTTGGTTCATGACGAAACGCTTTGATGCGGTCGAAGGAGATAGTATTGAAGAACAAGGTTATGAATTTATCGCAAAAGAATTAGATGGTCACCATATTTTATACTTAGAAGTTCTGAAATTACCTGAACGTGATTTATCAAATGACAACGGTGAAGTAAATGACTAAAATCAATTACGCCTTGGCATAATTGCATTGGATTCGGCTTTGTACTTACACAAAGCCTGAGTTCCACTCTTCCAGCGGATGTTTGGACAAGCGCTGAAGGAGGTTACTTGCAGTGGTATGATTGATGTCGCAATTGTATGATCAAGTATAAAACTAATATTTTGCTCACAGCCTATAATGGCAAGAGCTTCTACTGAAGTAAAATAAATATTTACGCAAAAAACGACTCCCTTACACGAGAAGGGAGTCGTTTTATAATGCCATAAAGTTTTGCTAGGAGGAAACAAAATGGAGCTCTATACAAATTTACGTCAAGGGGAAAAAGGTGCCTGGTTATCTATTGGTACTTATATAATACTAAGCTCAATAAAACTGACGATTGGCTATATCGGAACATCAGAAGCACTAAAAGCAGATGGACTTAACAATACCACTGATATTATCGCATCCATTGCGGTCTTAATTGGATTACGGATTGCTCAAATGCCACCTGACTCTAATCACCAATACGGACATTTACGTGCTGAAACCGTTGCTTCACTTGTTGCTTCGTTCATTATGCTAATTGTTGGCTTACAGGTACTCATCAATTCGCTAAAAAGTCTATGGGAGCCAACTGGCACAGCACCATCATTATTAACAGCCTTTGTGGCAATCGGCAGTGCAGTTGTGATGTATATCGTGTATCGCTATAATTTGGCCCTATCCAAAAAAATAAAAAGCGCTGCTGTTAAGGCTGCAGCCTATGATAATCGCTCAGATGCCCTTGTTAGTATCGGTACAGCAATTGGGATTTTTGGCGCTATTTTTGGCTTCCCCATTATCGATACAATAACAGCTCTACTCGTCGCACTTCTTATTATTAAAACAGCTGTAGAAATCTTTTGGGAGGCAGTTCAAAGCCTCACAGATGCCTTTGATGTTGAAGAAGTTGAAACATTATCCGTTTTAATTCGTAATGTTGACGGAGTAATCGAGCTCTTGGACTTTAAGGGCCGAGCTCACGGCAATATGTATTTTATAGACGTAACAGTGACTGTTGATCCTTACTTAAATGTCTTTGAAAGTCATCGAATCACAGAAGAGATTGAAAAAACCGTTACTCATGAAAATCCCTTCTGTCAGGTACTCGTGCATATTGAGCCTGAAATAGAAGTAAATCCTCTAGCAAATGACGACAAGTCTCCTACCAATTGATTGGTTGGAGACTTGTTTTGTTAAACGAACTAAATCGTCTTGTGGCCTCTTTGGAAATGAAAGTTGCATATATTGTGTTAAAACAAATGGAAACGTTTATGGTTCACCAATTCCCATTGCTAATTGTAAGAAATAAGCAAAAATCAAAATTAATACATTTACCATTAGACCGATCCAACCCAAAATACGTCTTTTAGAAATAAACAAAGAAATAACAGCAAATATAATACCGATAATTGATAAAATACTAAAAACGGTGATACCAAAATAAATATCAAAATCGGGTCCTCTTGTTATAAAGAAAAAATAGCACTTATTATCGCGGGTAATAAAGATGTAACGCTTAAAATGTCTCCAGCTTTTCTCTTAGTCAAATAACCACTCCCTCATTCGTCTTTATTCCTTTTCTACAGCTAAACGACTCATCGTCAGAACATGGGTTAAGTTCCGTAGTGACTACTTACATCAGACAATTCTTTCTTTTCATGATACAACATAATGATGGAAGCGTATGTTTTTACACCGTTTTAAATGTGAAAAATTTCAATATAAACAAAGAAACCTCCTATTTATCATAGATAGGAAGTTTAATTTGTTTAAATTATTTAATGGCAATATAAATATCGACCTGAGCTTCTTTAGGGTTGGCACATCGTTCATCGTACATTTCAAAGTCACCTGTGTATGTTCGCTCTATATCTGAGCTTGCAAACCAAGCCCAGACATCCTGCCATGCTTTTACGACAACTTCTTCAAATGGACCTTTATCAGAAGTGAAAACTACGTATTTAGCAGCTGGCACTGTTTTTACAACCATACCTTCAGGAATTTCGTCGGCTGCAACTACTTCCACTCCAAGTGTAATGGAATACTCTCCGTTAACATCAGTTTCATAATCAGAATACAGTCCATACGTTACTTGATTTACTGCATTAGCTACCTGCCCTACAACATTTTGCTGATAAAAATCCGACCATAATTGTGGGATTTTTGCTTGAGCGGTAATTTCATTTGCATTACTTGTTCGCGTTGAAATTCCTACAATTTGAAATGATTCTTTATTCATCACAATTGGTTCTTGTATATCATGCTTTCTCCATCTCTTTAGGCTTGGTAAAAATGACGTCAACATTTGGCGTGCATCCTCTTCCGCCATACCATCTTCCTTTAAATGTGGGACACAAATTTCGATCATTTCTTCAACTGCTAAATTTGGCTGTTTGAACTCTCCTACTTCATAACAATAAGTGCAATAGTCCTCACTTTTGTGTCCTTCTTTTTCTGTACCAAATAATGCCTCATCCACTAATGGCATTCCACAGCTTTGACAATAACTTTGCATCATTACATCCACCCTTCGTCCTGTTTGTAATGACTATAACAAAGGAAACCTGACAACTGTATGTCATCAATTCATTTTATTTATACAACGTTACAATTTCCTTTGCTCGCATTAATACAATTTCACGTATATGAGGTGGTTCTAAAACTTTTATTCGATGGCCAAAGCTAAGAAGAAAGCCGTATAGCCATTCATCCTCAGGCAATGCAATGTTGATAGTAGAACTTTCACTATTTACATGCTCAGCGCCAAATGACTCTTCTACTAATGTCGTTATAGCACAATCGAAAGATAACGTAAGGTTTACTACATTTTGAGGATGGTGCCACTCTTTATCCCATGGGAGTTCAGATAAGTTGACTTCCCTGCGCTGGAAAGTCGTCATCTCTTCTTGTATATCCTTCATTCTTGAAATTTTAAATAAGCGAAAATCTTCTCTCAATGTGCAAAAGCCATAAACATACCAAACTTTTCCCTTTTGTACTATAGTATGCGGCTCTAATAATCGTCTTGTTATATGACCATGTGTAGTAGAATACGTAAAACTTACACAATGTTCGCGTTCAATTGCTTTCTTTAATAAAGTAATTTGTTCCTTGAAAATAACATTTGGCCCCCAAGGGCTCAGGTCAATAAATAGTTGATCAATCGATTGTTTTACTTCCTCATCCGCAACACCTGTTAATTTTTCAAGTACTGCTTCGGCATGTGAATCCTCGTATGTTGTTAATGCACTTTTAATGGCAATTGAAAGTGATGTAAGCTCCTCCTTCGTCAACACCTGCTTATCAACACGATAGCCATCGATCAAACTAATTCCACCATTAACACCCTGCTGGCTAATAACAGGAACCCCTGCACAGCTCAATGTTTCAATATCTCGATAAATAGTACGCACTGACACATTAAATAAATCGGCAAGCTCCTGGGCTGTCACCTTTTTACGATTTATTAAAATCATCGTCATTGTTAAAAGCCGCTCTAATTTCATATTTGTGCTCCTTTACTCTAAACCCTATTTCCCCCATTGCTAATTACATCGTTTAACTTCCAAATCCTTACTCAATTATATTTACAATATAAGAAAAAACAACCTAGGTACTTATCATGGGCGCTTCCCGAGTCACATTCCACACCTTCTTATACAAAAACGGCGGGTTGCTACAATTTGTAGAAACACGCCGTTTACATTCATTATCTTTTAAACACCGCTACCCTCTGTCAGTCCGTGCTTCACAGCATAAAGAGCCGCCTGAGTACGATCCTGCACCTGTAGCTTCGTAAAAATATTAGAAATATGAGTTTTCACTGTTTTTTCTGTAACGAATAAAGAGGACGCAATCTCTCGATTACTTTTCCCTTTTGTAAGCTCTGCAAGCACATCCTGTTCACGAGGCGTTAGCGGGTTTAAAACATGAGGTGCATTTTTCGATTCTTGACGGTCCATTTCTAGAGTCGTTGTTGCTTCTGGATGTATTGTATTTTCTCCTCGCATAATACGACAAATGGACAATACCAACTCATCAGGCTCAATATCTTTCAACTGATAGCCTGCAGCTCCTGCCTCCATAGCTGGTACCACATGATCACGATCTGAAAAGCTTGTCAGCATTAGAATTTCTATATGCGGAAACTTAGCTTTAATGCGCTTTGTTGCCTGAATACCATCCATTTCAGGCATTACCAAGTCCATGAGTATAATATCTGGCTGTATACTTTCCGCTAATGCTACTGCCTCTAATCCATTTTTTGCTTCTCCTACAACTTCAATATCTTTTTGTGTTTTTAAGAAAAACAATAATCCACGACGTACTACATGATGATCATCCGCGATTAAAACACGTATCATACTCTTCCCCCCTAATATGGCAAGCGGATTAACAGCTCTGTTCCTTTGCCAATTTCACTAACCCAGTCAGCTTTGCCACCAACTGATTTTGCACGATCCTTTATGGATTGCAAGCCCATTGAAAGTAGCTTCGTGTTATGATCGATGACGAAGCCTCGTCCCTCATCACGAATAACAAGTAAAATATCAGTAGAAGTGACCGTTATATATAGCGCAGCCTCCAGCACACCAGCGTGACGACGAACATTGTTCAGTGCTTCTTGGGCTACCCGAAATAATGTTTCTTCGATACGCGATGGGAATTGCAATACACCAGAGACCGTTACTTGAAGCTTCAAGCCAAGCATTTCAGCATATACTTTGATTGCTTCTAGTAAACCATTTTCTAATCCTTTTGGACGAAGTTGCCAAATGAGAGCACGCATTTCTGTTAAGGCATCCTGTGTTAAGTGCTGAATCTCCTTAAATGTTTCCTTCACATCACAATCGTTTGTCATTTCAATACCAGCTCTCGCCGTTAATGTAACAGAAAAAAGTAGCTGATTGACAGAATCATGTAAATCTCGTGCTAGACGATTGCGCTCCTTCACAAGTGCCATTTCTTGTTCCTGCTTTGTCAGCAAAATACGCTTAATGGCCGACCCCATCTGAAATGCAACCGATTCAAGTAATGCTAGCTCTTCCTCTGAAAAACGCACGGTATCCTTTGATGCAACATTTAGGACACCAAAACGCTCTTGCCCTGATTGAAGCGGAACCGTTGCATGATGTGTGATGCCTTCATGATCACCAACATTTGCATCAATTGCACTTTCGATACGTTGACATTCAATAATATTAGAGGCTTTCTTTAATTCCTCATTACGATAGCGGGAAACACACCAGCAGCCTCCCTTTTTTAAATAATGACAATTTTTATACTCCAAAGCCTCTGGTAAATTGACATGGACAACAAGCTCTGATCGCCCTTTTTCATCGATAAAAAAAATCCAGCCTGTTTCAAAATTTGTGCCATTTAAAAATTTCACAAGCGCTCCTTTTAGCATCGACACAATTTCAGTTTCTTCGTTTAATAACTCTGCAATCTCTTTTAAAATACCAATATTGGAATGATCATTCTCCCTCACAAAAACACCTCTTCTTTGGCATTGCTAATTTAATGATAACATTTCAAAGTCTGGAACGTCTGCCTAAGCCATTCATACTTTAGACTGAAATTTTTCATAAGAATACACCTTATTTTGGGTAAGTTAATTTACATATAAAACTAGAACAACTATAATCGAACAAGTACATGGTTATACTAAGGAGAGAACTTATATGTCTAAAAAAGTAGAGAATGGCTTATTATTTATTTGGATTGTCTCTGTCGTTGCAACATTGGGTTCCTTATACTTTTCTGAAATCCGTCATTATGAACCTTGTAAAATGTGTTGGTACCAACGAATTTTCATGTATCCAATTGTCATTATGACAACGATTGCCTTTATCCAAAAAAATGCACGTATTGCTGTAACAACTGCTGTTTTTGCCATTATGGGAGGCAGTATATCACTTTATCATTATGGTATTCAAAAGCTTAGTTTTTTAGCTGAAACTGCACCTTCATGTGGTGCTGTTTCATGTACTGGTCAATATATCAATTGGTTAGGTTTTATCACAATCCCATTTTTAGCGTTAACTGCATTTATTTTAATTGCAGGGGCAAGCTTCTATGTAATGAAGGCTGCTAAAGCAGCAAATTAATTTCTAGACCGTGTTCTACAATTGGAATACGGTCTTTTCTACGGAGGAAGATATATGTTTCACTATGAAATAAATACGAATGATTTGACAGTCGAGGACCTATTGCGCAATCATTGGCGACTCGGCAAAAAGCTAGTCCATGAACTAAGAATGGCAAAGGCTATCACAACTGTTGACGGAGAGCCTATTCAGTGGAAAGATCCACTACAAGTAGGAACAATCATAAAATTTACATTCCCGATTCCGACATCCAATTATCAACCGACACCGGTTTGTGCAATTGATGTCGTCTATGAGGATGACCATTGTTTGATCGTTTCTAAACCAAAAGGCATGTCGACACATCCAAATGATGAGCGTGATACTCATACTTGTATGAATCATGTTATGGCTCATATTAAACAGCAAGGCGGCACTTATGCGGAACATGTCCATCGTTTAGATAGAGGGACACAAGGTTTGTTACTTGTAGCAAAACATCCTTTAGCAAAATCAATCTTTGACCGTATGATTGAGGAAAAATCAATTATTCGAACATACGCTGCAGAAGTGCAAGGAAATTTACGTTCTTCATCTGGCACAATTTCTGAAGCAATCGGGAAAGACCGACATCATGCAACAAGACGTGTCGTTTCTAAAACTGGACAGCATGCAGTGACACACTATGAAGTTGTAGCTCGCTATAAAAGCTCTTGTGTTGTCCATCTAATTCTTGAAACAGGGAGAACACATCAAATTCGCGTACATTTAGCACATCTCGGTCATCCGATTATTGGCGATACAATGTACGGAGCAAGAGAAACGGCAAGTGATGATTACGAGCTTCATGCTATTCAATTGGAATTCGAGCATCCATTTTTAAATAAGCAGATCGTTGTAAAGGACGAGAAATAATTGTTGCACTGCACTTCCAACTAACAATTGGAGGTGCAGTTTTTTTATTCCTTTTTTATATAAGTTGATTTCCGTTATGGAAATAAGTTTTTACTTATTATTCTTTAAAAGTATAAATATATCATTTTACATTTCTTTCATCTATTTTTTACAGCAAATTTAATATACATTTCCATTATTGGTAATGACGATGGATTTCTTTCATGATAGAATTAGAGTGAAATATCAGTCATCTGACTAATATAAGGGGGAAATTATTGATGAAATGGGTTAAAAGTATTGCAGCAACAACTCTAGTTGCGAGTTTACTAGCTACACCCGGTTTTGCCGCACATGCAACAGAAACAGCACCAACAGCTACGAAAGATGGTTTCAAATTAACAGTTTTACACTCAAATGACACGCATGCACACGTTGAGGATGCTCCAAAGCGTGCAACAAAAGTAAAAGAACTTCGTGCTGCAAATAAAAATTCACTTCTTTTAGATGCTGGTGACGTTTTCTCTGGTACTTTATACTTTAACGAATTTGCTGGAGAAGCTGATATGAAGTTAATGAACTTAATGGGTTATGATGCCATGACTTTTGGTAACCATGAGTTCGATTTAGGATCAAGCCCAGAAGGACATGCTGCACTTGCTAAATTCGTTAAGGGTGCAGGTTTTCCATTATTAGGAAGTAACCTTGACTTTTCAAAGGATTCTTTATTCGACGGCTTACAATTCAAAACAGTCACTAAAGACTTTGAAAACGGTAAAATTTATGACGGTATTATTAAAGAAATCGCCGGAGAAAAAGTAGGTATTTTCAGTTTAACAACAGAAGAAACACCTTCGATTTCAAGCGTTGCTAACGTTCAGTTTGCTAACTATATCGACTCTGCGAAAAAAGCAGTAGCAGAATTTGAAAAACAAGGCGTTAACAAAATTATCGCATTAACACACATAGGCTTCGATGACTCCGCAGATTGGGATAATGATCAATTACTAGCGAAATCTGTAGAAGGCATTGATGTAATCGTAGGTGGTCATACACATACTAAATTAGACAAGCCTGTGAAAGCTGAAACACCATTTAAGAACCCTACAATTATCGTTCAAACAGGTCAATATAGCGAAAATTTAGGTGAATTAGATTTAACATTCAACGATAATGGCGCCGTTGTTGACTACTTCGGTCAATTACATGCTTTAAATGATAAAGAAAAGCCCGTAGAAGCCGATCCTGAAGCTACAGCACTTTTAGCTCCATATAAAGAGAAAATTTCAAAAATATTAAATCAATCAACAGGTAATACAGCTGTTTCACCACTAAATGGCGGTCGTAATCTTTGGGGTGTTCGTGCTGGAGAAACAAACCTTGGTAACTTAATTACTGATGGTATGCTTGCTGGTGCTAAAAAAATTGACCCTGAAGTACAATTTGCATTCCAAAATGGTGGTGGTATCCGCGCAAGCATTGATGCAGGAGATATCACTGTTGGCGAAGTTATGACAGTCATGCCATTCGGTAATGCACTTGGCATCGTAAAATTAAAAGGTTCTGAAATCTATGAAATTGTTGAACATAGTGTGAAAGAGTTCCCTAAAGAATTTGGTGGCTTCTTACACTTCTCTGGTTTACAAGTAGAATTTGATGGAAAAGCACCTGCTGGTAAACGTGTTAAATCTATTAAATTAAATGGTAAAGAATTAGATAAAGCAGCCTATTATAAAGCTGCAACAAATACGTTCACTGCTAAAGGTGGAGACGGCTATGATACACTGAAAAAAGTTTATGAAGACGGCCGTGTAAGTGAACCTGGTACAATTGACTATGAAATGTTTATCGAACACTTAAATACACTGAAAAAAGTTGATGCAAAAGTAGAAGGTCGTATTATTGCATCAATTCCATTTACAGATATCGTAAAAGGATCAGAAACAGAAGGCTATGTTCGCGACCTTTATTACCGTGATTTAACAAACGGTACTTCTGCAACAATTTATTCACCAAACGCAAACTTAACACGTGCTCAAGCTGCATCATTTATCGCACGTGCCTTAAAGCTTGAAGCTAAAGGTCAAGCACCATTCTCGGATATTGCTAATGTAAATGCTGAAACACAAAAAGAAATTATAGCACTTGCTGAAGCTGGAATTGTAAAAGGTGTGAATGGTAGTAAATTCAATCCTAATGCAAAAGTAACTCGTGCTCAACTTGCTTTAATGTTCGCTCGTGCGTATAACTTACAACATGACGCAAAAACAGGTTTAAAAGCTGATTTCAGTGATATTTCTAAATACGACGCTGAAACACAAGATGCTATCGCACTTCTGAAAGACTTAAAGATTGTTAGCGGCGCAAACGGCAAATTTATGCCTGGTAACAACGCTACACGTGCACATATGGCAAAAATGCTTTCTAACTACGTTCCTTTTGTAAAAGAATCTAAAGAATAATTTTTAAAATCCCGCTTCTCTATGTAGAGAGCGGGATTTCATGTTTAAAAACTATTGTAAGTATGGCTCTTCGGCAAAACGAAAGGTTGATTTCCGTTCCGTCTGGCGCTTTGTAGCTGTCGCTTCGCTTTCGCACAGAGCAGAGCTTCCTGGGGGCGTCCGATGAGCCCCAAGGAGTCGCCAACCCCCACTCCAATCAACCACTTCACAAAACGTATATTTTCTGAGATGTCACTTTAATCTATTAATATGAAACTTCAGCAGATGTTTTTTGTGAAAAAGTGAAGTCGTTGCCACAGGACTTATCAACAACTAAGTTCCTCTATTTCAGCGGTTGTTTGGACACCCGCTGAAAAGTAGTTAAAAATTAAATTTAAAGTTATCTGGGTCTTGCCCAAATCGTTCATTGCGATTTACTGTAGCTATTTTATCCATTTGTGCTAGTGTTAATTCAAAATCAAAAATCTGTGCGTTTTCCTCAATACGACTTGGTGTCACAGACTTTGGAATAATAAGTGTATCATTTTGTAAATGCCAGCGCAGCACTACTTGAGCAGCTGTCTTCCCTATTTCGTGACCAATTTCAATAATCATTGGATTATCAAGCACACCACCGCGACCTAATGGAGACCATGCTGTAACAGCAATTCCATGCTCGCTACAATATGCTCTTAATGGATCTTGCTGTAAATATGGATGCACCTCTACTTGATTGACCATTGGTGCAATATTTGCTTTAGCTAATAGCTTTTGTAAATGGTGCTCATGGTGATTTGAGACCCCTGTTGCACGAATTAGTTTTTCATCATATAAACGCTCAATTGCTCTATACGTCTCTTCAAATGTTTCAGGAACTGCCCAATGCGTTAAATATAAATCTAAATAGTCCATATTTAACTTTTTCAAAGATCCTTCAAAAGCTCGTAATGTTTCATCATAACCTTGGTCATTATTCCAAACCTTTGTCGTCACAAAAATATCCTCACGTTTAACGCCTGAATGACGAATAGCTTCACCCACCTCAGCCTCATTACCATAAAGCGAAGCAGTATCTATAGCTCGGTAACCATATTTAAGAGCTTTATCAATAGCCTGCAAAGTCTCATCACGCTCTGTCATTTTATAAACACCTAAGCCAAAGCGAGGCATTTCCACACCGTTTGTTAATGTTTTTGTTGATTGTAAATTCAAGAATAACAACCCCTTTCTTTTCCTAGTTCCATTATACAAAAAATTGGTTTTAAGAAACATCAGGAAAGTTTACGGGGGAATTACTTATTGTTCTTCTGCCTTCTCTTCATAATCATCCACTTGGATAGGGTCTGGAATTCGATCGTCTTCTATAAGCTCTTGACCATCACGTAAATGCTCCATCTGCTTCCCCAAATCCTGTAAATCTTTAAAATTTCTAGCCATTGTACCGTTTTCGATATTTGGAACCTTTTTTTCCACTATCATCACCTCTCTTATAGTTTTCCCTAAATAGTTATTTCTGAACCATTTCTGACATATTTTATTCCGCTACGTCGTTTCATTTTTATAATAGATAGGCTATACTAAAAAGAGATGTCTTTATAAACATGAGGAGGGTTCTTCCATGAGTTTAATATTAATTATTGGTGTAACAGTAGCGTTTTTAACTGCTATTTTCACTGCTGGTTACGAAGGCGACTACAGATCAGACAAATAATACCTCGAGAAAATCACTAAGCGTAAGTATGTGCTTAGTGATTTTTTTGTTTTTTTTAAACTATTACGGCAAAAGGTATAAGGTATAAGGTGCCCTATTGTAAAAGGTTTGACTCTTCGGCAAAGCGAGGAGTTGATTTCCGTTCCGACTGGGCGCTTTGTTGCTGTCGCTTCGCTTTCGCACAGAGCAGAGCTTCCTGGGGGCGTCCGATGAGCCGCTTGGGGCAACAGGATGTTGGTCACGAAGGCGTTATCACAGGACGTGATGCTCTTAGCCTTCGTTCCCCTTCTTGCTCGCTCCAGGGTCTCGGGCCAACACGATGTTGGTCACGGAGGCGTTATCACAGGATGTGATGCTTTTAGCCTCCGTTCCTCTATTGCTGATCCCCGAGGAGTCGCCCAGTCGTAACGAAGATCAACTTATTCATATGACATTCATTAAAAAATGACATCTCAAAATTCTAATAGTGTAAAAATTTACCAGAAAAATCTGCTTGCATGACCCACCACCATAACGTTGGGTTGATTTCCACCTCCGACTGGATGCTTTCATTAGGACGCTATAGCTGCTTCGGTTACCTTTCTTATTTACTGGAACAATATAATTACTTGACTTTAATCACTTTATAAAATAAACTTACTTACATAAAGTAAGTTGATAATTAATAATAACTTTTATTTGGAGGTAATTGGCTATGCATTTTCATGAAAAACCTAACACATATGTCACAAATGTTGAAATTAAAGTGAGTGATTTACAACGTTCATTAACTTATTATCAGGAGGTAATTGGTTTTAAAGTTTTACATCAAGAATCAAATAGAACAACTCTAACAGCTGATGGTAAAACAGCTTTACTGACACTCGTCCAACCTGAAACAATAGAAGAAAAAACGAGCTTAACAACTGGACTTTATCATTTTGCAATTTTATTGCCTACTCGTCGTGATTTAGCAAATATCATTACTCATTTCCATAACAATGGTGTGTACTTCGGAGCATCTGACCATGATGTCAGTGAAGCACTTTATTTAAATGATCCTGATAATAATGGGATTGAGGTTTATGCGGATCGTCCTGAAAATGAATGGACTTGGCATTTTGACCAAGTGCATATGGTGACTGAACCTCTTAAAATCCATTCTATATTAGAGGAAGGCGATGGTAGATGGGGTGGCCTTCCAGCTGATACGGTTATGGGGCATATTCATCTATCAGTATCTAATTTAGCTGCCGCAGAGGAATTTTACACAAAAGGATTAGGATTTGAGATTGTCACTCGCTATGGCGCACAAGCTTTATTCATCTCAACTGGCCGCTATCACCATCATATCGGTTTAAACACTTGGCACTCTGAAAATGCACCAAAGCTTGGTGAAAATCAAGTTGGCTTACAAACATTTTCACTGCGTCTAGATAATGAAGAGCAAGCAGCAACAATGAAAGAAAATCTTCGTGCAATTGGTGCACCTGTTACCGATATAGATGGTGGATTCCAAACAGAGGACCCATCAGGTATCGTTGTTTTATTAAAATTTTAAAAGTGATGTTTCCGGCACTTTTGGATTCATTTTTACGAAAAAAGCAGTTCTCCTCTATGAGAGAACTGCTTTTTTTAATGTAATCCTGGATAACCTTGTTGACGTAACGCTTCATAAATAACAATGGCTGCTGTATTCGATAGATTGAGCGAACGAACATGCTCACTCTGAGGAATACGTAAGCACATATCGCGACGCTCATAGGCAAATTCCTTTGGCAGGCCAGTCGTTTCTTTTCCAAACATAAAGTAAATATCACGATCTTTATCACTAAAATCATGTGTCGTGAAGGGTTCTTCACTATATGTCTCAATTAAATAAACGTCGCCATTTTTGGATGCCTCTAAAAAGTCCTCTAGCGAATCGTGGTAAACGACATTTACACTATGCCAGTAATCTAAGCCAGCACGTTTTAGCATTTTATCGTCCGTGGAAAATCCAAGAGGACGAATTAAATGTAATGAGGTATTTGTTCCAGCACATGTGCGTGCAATATTCCCTGTATTCGCTGGAATTTCTGGTTGATATAAAACGATATGCAATGGCATAACGATACACTTCCTTAACTAAAAAATTGTAAACCTTTATAAATTTCAACGAGTACTTCCTCGTCTCGTTCTTTTGCTTTTGCCTCAAGTAATGCAGATTGGGCCTGCACCCCGCCTATCTTACCTAAAGCCCATGCTGCTGTTCCTCGAATAACAGGTCGTTCATCTTTTTCAAGAAGTGCTACTAAATCTGGTACTGCAGCTTCTTCTTTAAAGTGCGCAAGTGCCAAAATAGCATTGCGTTGAATCGGCTTTTTCCCCCGCCACGAACCAGAAACATGTCCAAACTTTTCTTTAAAGTCACGATTTGAAATCGTTAAAAGTGGAACAAGTAATGGCTTTGCAAGCTCTGGATCAGGCTTAAATTCCTCATGTATCCAATTAATCTTGCCTTTATTCTTCGGGCATACAGTCTGGCATGTATCGCAGCCATACAAACGATTACCAATATGGGTACGAAACTCATCAGGTAGCATTCCCTTAGTTTGCGTTAAAAAGGCTATACAACGTTGTGAGTCTAGTTGTCCCCCCTCGATTAAAGCGCCAGTTGGACAAACATCTAAACATAAACGGCAATCCCCACATTCATCCTCCATAGGCTTATCAGGCGCAAAAGGGATATTCGTAATAAGCTCTCCTAAATATACATAAGAACCAAACTCAGGTGTAATAATCGAGCAGTTTTTTCCGCTCCAGCCTATCCCAGCACGTTCTGCAACTGCCCTATCCACAAGTGCCCCCGTATCAACCATCGATTCAATACGTACACCTTCTATACGCTCCTCAAGCCAGGCTGATAATAATTTCAATCGCTCACGTAATGCTGTATGATAATCGACACCCCAGGAAGCACGGCAAAAAATCCCGCGTCTTGCTCCCTTCTTGCCAACAGGTGCATTTTGCATGCGCGACGGATAGGCTACAGCGATCGCCACAATGCTCTCTGCTCCCTCTAACAATTGTAGGGGTTCGGTACGTTTTTCAACATCGCTTTCTTCAAAGCCAGACTGATAGCCAAGTTCTTGCTGACGGCGCAGTCTATTTTTTAATTCTGTAAATGGAGCTGCTGTTGTAAAGCCAATTTTGTCTACACCAATGGACATTGCATACGCCACAAATTCACGTTGTAGGTCATGTATGTTCATTTCATTTCCAACTCCTTACATGATACAATAATAGAAATAGATAAAGTAGGTGATGTTTTATGGAAATTACAATTAATCAATCTCTATTGACACAACATCCCGAGCTAAAAATCGGCATTATTCATTATACCAAAATTGTCGTTTCAGAATCTCCTCAAATGATTAAAGGTCGCATGCAATTGTATCAAGAAAATCTCTTTTTAGAAATGCAAGATCGTCCTGTAACGCAACGTGAGGGTATCGCAGAATGGCGACAACTATGGAAAAAGCTTGGCGCAGATCCGAACCGCTATCGTCACTCAGCAGAAAGCTTAATGCGCCGAATTAGTAAACAAAATTATTTAACACCACTTCACTCAGGTGTTGATTTAAATAATTTCTTCTCCCTCCAATATGAGATTCCAGTAGGTTTATATGATATGGCTAAACTAAAAGGGAATATAGAAATCGCACTTGGCAACGAGGATACTGGCTATGAAGGTTTAAATGGTCGTTTTAATGCATTAAAAAATATCCTTTGTAGCTGTGATGCTGAAGGAGCATTTGGGTCACCATTTGTCGATTCTAAACGTACGTCTGTTTCAGAGGAAACGACCGAGGCTCTACATATTTTCTATCTTCGCCCATCATTATCAGAGGAAAATGCGAAAGAGCTTCTTGCATCTGCTGGTAAGATGTTTAACCAAGTTCATGGTGGCGATTATAAAATGGCCCTATTAACAAACGCAGCACCATCTACAACACTATAAAAGGACGTGTTTTCATGATTAATCTTGCAGAAGCCGTTAAGCTCAAGAGTATTTTAGCAAAAAAAGTACAGGAGCTTATTGGCGAATTAGAACGTAGCGCTTTTGTAACTGTTGAAAAAGGACAAGCACCTAAAACAAGTAATCGCGCAATGACAGTAATTGAAGCTGAATTGGCTCAAGTACGTCTCGATGTTCGTACATTGGATCGTTTAGTATATGAAGCAAATATAAAAAACTCAGTAGACTTTAAAGGTGAAAAACTAGCATTAGTTGAAGCCATTGAACTCGCTACACAACTCCGTGCAGATGTCGAGCTTTGCAAGGAGTTTAGTATGCATGAAAAAGAAAGTGTACGCACGGGCTATGGTGAAACTACAATGCTTTATGAAATTGCTATGTATGAGCCAGATGATTATCGTGAACGTGCTATTACACTAGAAAAAGATGCCCATAAATTATCGAACCTTATTAATGCAAAGAATTATAGTGTTGAAATCAACTTTGATGATTCTCGTTATTTCTAATCAAATCGTAAAATACTGCAATAAAAAAAGCATCCTTCTTGAACTGCACATCCAATTGGGTTTAACAATTGGAGTACAGCTTTTGGATGCTTTTTTTCTACTTTGTTAAATCAAAATTAATTCCAATTTTCCCTAAATCCATATCAGCAATAAGGAAAGTTACATTATGATTAGTATTAGGATCAGTATAAGTATGAGTACCTTTATTCTCATTTCCAGCTTTATCTAATTCATCAATAAGTTTATCTACATTCACTCCTAATATAGCAGCCATTGATATAGCGGAGGAAATTCCTTCTCCCCATTCATCTCCCTCTTCATTTACTTCGTTTTCTGGCACTCCTTCCATAGAAACCCCATATCCAATTATTTTTTTATCATTGTTATATTTAGCTTCTACTTTATAATGACCCTTATATTGTTTAAAATCAGTTTCCAATAAGATTTGTGAGAATGTATTATTCTCTTCTTTATTCAGTTCACTAGTAATTGGTTCTGAAATCTCATCTATTACGATTGGATCTTCTGGATCCTGTTTAAATACATCAACTTTGACATTGTATTTTTTAACAAGCTTTTCTACCGCAGCCTTTGATTCAGGATCGACCTCTTCAAATTTTACTGGAACGACTTTCTTTTCCTCAGCTGGTTCTTTCTCTACAACATCTTCTTTTTTTACATCTACCTCTTTTTTCTTCTCTGTTCCCTCTCCGGAACATCCAACTAGCATAACTGCTAGAAGTAATAATAAAGCTTTCTTCATTACCTTTTTCCCTCCGAATGCATATCAATAAAAATATACTTTACTAGATTCAATGAAATAGAATTATAGTGAAAAAAATACTTAAATTTCTATTTAATATCCTCTTATTATAATTCTTACAAAACTGGATGTATATTACCATGATTATCATTCGACATTTTTCGACATTTTGGAGAAATTAAGGTTTTGCGGGATATTAAAACTATGTTTAAAAGCTTAATTGCACCGAAGCAATTACAATTGACAAACCGAATTTTTATGGCTTCTCAACCCCAGTAAAAAGCAATAAACACTTGTATATCAAGATTTAAACTAGTAAAGATTAGGACGAGTATGTGTACAGGAATAAACAATTCAAATATAAAATAATATTGACATTTATCCTCAGCATGTCACTGTGAGCCTTTCGAAAATTTGTAACAAATATGAATCTTTGCTCGTTATTAGAGTATGTAATTTATTAGTAATGACTTACAGTACGTCCGATGAATTAGAGCTTTTCATATCATAAGGAAATGTATACAATAGGTTATGGAGTCGATAAGACTTCATATCAAATTGGATGTGCTGTTTTCAAAACTAGCTTTTTGGAGCTAACATAAACGAAACCAATGACAAGTTACCTGTTACTGTATGACCAATGACTAATAACCAACTATATGCTATGGCCATACCTGTGAACTTAATAAATCATTCGAAAACGCCATCCAATAGCTCTCTTACACCTTGTGTGTGGGAGGGCTTTTTAAATTCGCAATGAATATCAACAAAGTCAAAATCAACATTTTTAAATTTTTAATTATATTTTGATAATTCACTTTCGTTGACTCTCACTCATCTCGTGTGCAGGAGAGTTTTTTCATGTCTATTTGTTCACTAATATGGACACAATGGCTATATCAAATGAAAGGGGTTATACAATGACAAAACAACATGATTCAACAGACGAGCATGACATGACCTTGACAAATCGACAGGGGCATCCTATTACTAACAATCAAAATATACGAACTGTCAGTAATCGAGGACCTGCAACCCTTGAAAACTATGATTTTATAGAGAAAATAAGTCACTTTGACCGCGAAAGAGTTCCTGAGCGTGTTGTTCATGCTCGAGGTGCTGGGGCGCATGGCTATTTTGAAACATACGGAGTAGTCGGGGATAAGCCTATTTCTAACTATACAAGAGCTAAAGTATTTCAGGAAAAGGGCAAGCAGACGCCTGTTTTTGTGCGTTTCTCAACCGTTATTCATGGTGGCCATTCACCAGAAACATTACGAGATCCACGAGGCTTTGCTGTAAAATTTTATACTGAGGATGGTAACTGGGATTTAGTCGGCAATAATTTAAAAATCTTCTTTATCCGCGATGCTATGAAATTCCCGGATATGATTCACGCCTTTAAGCCTGATCCTATTACAAATATCCAAGACGTTGAACGCTTTTTTGATTTCTGTGCAAGCTCACCAGAATCTTTTCATATGGTGACATTCATTTATTCACCATGGGGTATTCCAGCTAATTATCGAATGATGCAAGGCTCTGGTGTCAATACGTATAAATGGGTCAATTGCGAAGGTAAAGCAGTCCTTGTAAAATATCATTGGGAACCTTTACAGGGCATTAAAAACTTAACACAAAAAGAAGCGGAAGAAATCCAAAAGAAAAACTTTAATCATGCCACGCAGGATTTATACGATGCAATTGAAAAAGATGATTACCCTGAATGGGAGCTTAACGTCCAAATTATGGAGGATGGTTCGCATCCAGAGCTTGATTTTGATCCATTAGATGATACGAAGCTTTGGCCTAATGATCAGTTCCCATGGTATCCAGTTGGTAAAATGGTGTTAAATAAAAATCCAGAAGATTATTTTGCTGAGGTTGAACAGGCTACATTCGGTACAGGTGTGCTTGTGGACGGATTGGATTTCTCAGATGATAAAATGTTACAAGGTCGTACCTTCTCTTATTCTGATACACAGCGTCATCGCGTAGGTGCAAACTATTTACAACTTCCTATCAATGCTCCTAAAAAACGAGTAGCAACCAATCAAAATGGTGGTCAAATGATGTATAAGCGTGATTTAGCTCCAGGGCAAAATCCTCATATTAACTATGAGCCTTCAATGTTAAATGGTTTAAAGGAAGCTACCCAAACTGCTAAGGAACATACACCACATGTGGAAGGTAATCTCGTTAGGGAATCTATTGATCGTCAAAGTAATACAAAGCAAGCTGGAGAAACGTATCGCAATTTTGAGCAATGGGAGCGAGACGAATTGCTTGAAAACTTAATTCGTGATTTAGCAGTCTGCAATAGTGCCATTCAAGAGGCGATGATCGCATTAGCGGAGGAAGCCGACGAGGAGTATGGTCGCTTGTTAAAAGAAGGGTTGCAAAAAGCTCAGAATGATTCTTCTTCATCAAAGCCACTTGGCAATATTGATGGTGATAAAGCGCCTAAAAAGGCTGTAGATAAAGGTCATGACGCAGAGCCTTATTAATAAAATAACCTCACAATAAAAACGCTCAGCACACTATAAAGTGCTGAGCGTTCTTTTAATGCACACCAGGCAAAATTTTCAGTACCTTTTCCTGTGCATCTAAAATAGCATCTACCCCTAATGGAATAGCAATATTCGTTGAATCATGACCAATTTTAAAGCCTGCTACAACCGGAACGTCTAAATCCGCAAAATAGTCCTTCATTAAAGTCATTAGTGCCGCTTCATCCGCTTCCGTTTGCGTGAAGGAACCTATCATAACACCTGCTAACTGTTCAAGCTTTCTCGCCTGTTTTAATTGCTGCAACATCTCATCGATTCTTGGAATAGTTTCTCCAAGCTCCTCGATCAATAAAATGCGACCTTCCGTGCGCACTTCAAATTTAGTACCTAATGTGTTAACAAGACGACGTAAATTGCCACCAATAATCTGGCCACGAGCAACACCAGGTGCAATCGTTGTTAACGGCGCAATATCCTCCGTATACTGTAACTCCATCGGTGAAAATAACTGTAAAAACATTTTCTTTGATAAATCATCTATTCTATCTACTGACATAAGGAGCGGTCCATGAAACGTCACTAAATTAGCATATTCATTAATCGCACAATGTAAATATGTAAGATCAGAGAAGCCCCAGAAGATTTTCGGATTTTCCTCTAGTAGTCCGTAGTCAATCTTTTCCGCAATTCGTGCAGAGCCATAGCCCCCCTTAACACAAAAAATTGCCTTCACCTCTGGATTTCTCACCATCTCATGAAAGTCAGCCAGACGCTCCTCATCATTACCTGCAAGATAATCATGCTTTGCCTGAATCGTATCCCCAATTACATAGTTAAGACCTAACTCTTCAAGAAAGGCTATTGCATCTCCTAGCTTTTCGGGCTTTACTTGACTTGATAAAGCCACAAGACCAACTGTATCGCCCTTTTCTAAATGTGGTACGGTGCTTTTCACCCTAACCCCTCCTATTGTTTTTCTCATTCTAGCATATAGATAATATTGTAGCATTGATTAATGGCGAAGCTAATGCCTATAACATCTAAATGTCCAGGTGAATACAACGACTTTGGCGGGGCTATCCACGATTTTGGCTGTTCTATCCACGATTTTGATTGTTCTATCCACGACTCTGATTGTTCTATCCACGACTTTGATTGTTCTATCCGTCGCTTTCGCCTTTCTTTCCGTCGCTTTGCCAATTCTATCCGTCGCTCTAATTTCTTTCCGTCACTTCGGCCCTTCTTTCCGTCACTCTCGCCTTTCTTTCCGTCGCTTCGCCAATTCTATCCGTCGCTCTGACTTCTATCCGTCACTTCGGCTCTTCTTTCCGTCGCTTTCGCCTTTCTATCCGTCGCTTTGCCCATTCTATCCGTCGCTCTGATTTCTATTCGTCACTTCGGCTCTTCTTTCCGTCGCTCTCGCCTTTCTTTCCGTCGCTTCGCCAATTCTATCCGTCGCTCTGACTTCTATCCGTCACTTCGGCTCTTCTTTCC
>NZ_JBYTDL010000038.1:0-9385 GCF_058791335.1 Lysinibacillus sp. EB271-A1-10B | reverse complement strand
TTCCGTCGCTTTGCCAATTCTATTCGTCGCTCTGATTTCTATCCGTCACTTCGGCTCTTCTTTCCGTCACTCTCGCATTTCTTTCCGTCGCTCCCGCCTTTCTATCCGTCGCTTTGCCCATTCTATCCGCCACTCTGATTTCTTTCCGTCACTTCGGCTCTTCTTTCCGTCACTCTCGCCTTTCTTTCCGTCACTTTGCTAATTCTTTCCGTCACTTTGTCAATTCTATCCGTCGCTCTGATTCCTATCCCCGTCCCTTCGAATTCAAAAAAATAAGCGCAGACTTCAAATAAAATAAAGTCTACGCTTAACGCTTAATTCCTATTTTGTTCCGCCATAAATAACCGTTACATTCGGATGATTTAATAATTGGCTTGCTGGGAAATCTTCAGTGATGATCCCACTTTTTAATTTTTCCATAGCCTCTAGTTTTTTCTCACCAAATGCAATTAGGACGATTTCCTTGGCATTCATAATAGATTGAATACCCATTGTAATAGCATGCGTCGGTACATCCTTAGAGTCTTCAAAATAGATGGCATTTTCTGTGCGTGTAGATTCTGTTAACTCTACGATATTAGTCAGTGATTCGAAAGATGTGCCCGGTTCGTTAAAGCCAATATGTCCGTTAACGCCGATGCCTAATAGCTGAATGTCAATGCATCCCGCTTCCTTGATTCGAGCATCATAAGCGACACACTCCGCATCTAAATTTTCTGCCTTGCCATTTGGTAAATGTATATTTTCTTCCTTAATATCTACATGATTGTATAAGTTCTCATGCATAAATGTCCAATAACTTGCGGGACTTGATTGGTCGAGACCTACATATTCGTCTAGGTTAAAAGTGATCACGTCGTTAAAAGAAATATTTCCAGCTTGTTGGCGTCTCACTAATTCCTTATACATCCCTACTGGAGAACCACCAGTTGCTAATCCTAAAATACTTGCTGGCTTTGTTTGTAATTGTTTAGTGAAAATATCCGCTGCTACTTCGCTCATTTCATCGTATGAATTTACTTCTATCCATTTCATTTCGCATTTAATTTCGCTTGTCATTCGTATACCTACCTTACAATCATTATTATTAACTAGACTAATAGTGAATATTATTCTTATAGTAGCTAATATTTTAATTTTACAAGTTATTTACCTATTTTTCTATTATTTTCTTACTAATAATCACGTGTATTCTTTAGCTATTTCGGTTATGTTATTTAATAAGGAGTGAGGCGATATTATGAATTCACAAATACAGCAATATTTGAAGCTTATTCAATTTCAAGGATCTTTAGAGCCTTCCATTAAGCTACTTGGTCAGCTCCAAACAAGACATCTACATATAATTCCTTATGAGAACCTAGATGTTGCCTTGAAATATGGCATCTCCTTCGCTATCCCTGACCTTTTTCAAAAAATTATTATTCAACATCGTGGAGGAAATTGCTTTGAACTAAATATTTTATTTAGTTGGCTTCTTCGCGAGCTTGGCTTTTCTGTAACCAATCGCTATGCTCAGTTTTGGCGCAACGTTGAAGATGATACTCCTGTTGAGGATGTACCTATGCACCAGCTATTGCTTGTCCACTTTGCTGGGCATTCATATATTTCAGATGTTGGGGTAGGTGCAGTAGCCCCTTGTAAGCCAGTGCCACTAATAGCTGGGCATCAACACCGTGAAGGTAATGAACTTTATAAAATTGAACGAGATGAAGTGAACGGCTGGATGCTATACGAACAAACAAAACAGGGTTGGCGTTTACTATATAGTTTTTTCGATGACGCTAACGATGCAAAGTTTGCGCCAAGACTTTCTAAACAAAAAAATAAAATTGCTATGATTCGTACCCCTCGCGGACGTCATACAATGCTTAACAATGAATTCCGAATCTACGAGGGACAATCCCTAACGACCTATTCAACTCATAACGAAAAGGATTGGCGACAAGCACTTCATCGTTTTTTTCATATTACATTAGATTAGATGCTTCATGACAAAAAGCAGCCTCCTCATTCATAGGAGACTTGCTTTCCATGTAGCTAACATTTAATTGGCTGTACGATCGAGTAACTCATAAACAACAACATCATTGTAAAGCTCTTTAACTAAACCGATACCTTCGACAAAGTAATATGTTGAAACTCCATCACTGTATATGGACTTTTCTTCTAGAACAATTACATTATTATAATTGACACCACCTGCTTGGACAGTGCCATCTGTTGCTTTAACAGTAATTCGGATTCCTGAAATTACCCCGTCATCATTTTCATGTGCGATCACACCAATTCTAAGTGGTAAACTGAAAGCAAAATCGTAATGCATATGTGAACTTCTGCCATTTGCTTGACCATAAAACTCGCCACTAAATAAAAGCTCATCATTAAATATCTTATTAGAATTCAAATCTGTTACGGCCCAAACATCATTACCCTCATGATGACTATACTGATATTTTAATGTATACTGTTTTTTGTCTTCCAACGAATAATGCGCATACGTATAGTCATACGCCGTATCTTTTAATAGATTCGGATTCGATAACGTTAATGCACGAGCTAAAAATGCTGAAAAATGAGCTCGCGTTAAAGGTACATTTGGCTTAAATGAACCATCATCATATCCTCTTGTTATATTATTACTATAAATTATCGAGATTTCCTTATAGCCCCTTGCCTTCTCTGAAACATCTGTAAAATAGCTTGTCTCAGATCCCTTTATTTTAAATGCTCTTTGCAGCACAATCGCCATATCCCCTCTTGAAAGAGTTGCATTCGGATTAAATTTCTGTGCCGCATCGAAAATCCCAGCATTTTGCATTGCCGCAATTTCTTTATAATAGGGATGTGTAGAAGGTACATCCTGATACTTTGGATCTTTGACATTCGTCGTTTGCAATCCTAAAGCACGTGTTAACATGACAGCTACTTGCGCTCTCGTTACATATGTATCTGGTTTAAATAGGTTATTAGGATAGCCATTAATAATTCCTTTTTCCACTAAGTAATCAATTTCCGTTATCAATATATTATCCTTGGACACATCTTTGAAGCTCGCTGCATGTACACTTTCAATCGGTATTAACCAAACAGCTAATAATAGTGCACATACTATTTTTAACATCTTTTTCATGTCTTTCCCTCTCTTTCTCTACTATTCATACTATACTTTTTTAGATATTATTTCCAATCTTATTTATTAACAAACAAGCCCCAAAAATCCACTGCAAGGACTTGTTAATCAGTCAGATTATTTGTTTTGAATCATGCCAAAGCCTAGTCCAGTTGGGTCTAACAGATAGGCAAGGTAAAATTCATCAAATTCCATTTTATCTCGTACAATAGCGGCACCATTTTGCGTAGCCTTTGAAATAGCTTCATCGATAGAATCAACTTCAATTTGAATACGTGTTCCAAAAGGATAATCATGTGGTCCCTTTGCAATACCGCCGTTAATCCCTGATTTATTATCATCTCCAGTTGTTACGCCCCTATATTCCCAATTAGGTGCAGCTACTTCCCAACCAAAAACCTTGGCATAAAACGCGGCAGCTTTTTCTGGCTCCTGACTATTTAATTCAAACCCAACTACTCTCCCCATATTATTCCCCTCCTGATTTTTAAAGCATAATTCATAGTTCAACAGTTTGGTTAATATTTCTTCCAACCAAATTATGTATTAGCATAAAAGGTAAGAAACTTTTATAGCGGGCTCTGTTCGTAGCAATTATTAAAACTTGATGCTTTAGGTATTTAACCGTTCTTCTAATAGTAAAATATTGTATAATACAATTAGAACGACCGTTCAAATCTTATAAAGGGGTTAAATCATTGAATAAAAGACGTTATGATAGCGAGAAAGCAAAAGTTGAAATTATGGAACATGCGGTTAGTTTGTTTTCTCAAAAGGGCTATAATCAAACATCAGTCGGAGATATTTCAACCGCTTCAGGCTACAGCAAGGGACATATTTATTACCATTTTGAAAACAAAGAAAAACTTTTTGTACTTCTAGCACAACAAACAATGCAAGATTGGCACAACAAATGGCTTCAAAAAGAGTGTATCTACTTTACGGCAGTAGAGAAACTATATGGCATGGCCATGCATGTTCTCTATCATTACCAAACACCTTTATTAAGATCCGGGCAAGAACTAGCTTCCAATCCAAAATCGAGCCCTGAATCAGTGGAACAGTTATACAATTTAGCGGTTATACCGATGGGTGCTTATCGTGCGATCCTTCAAGAAGGCATGGATCGAGGAGAATTTGTTAATGGCAATATTGATGAGTGGACAGTTCTACTAGGCACATGGCTAGGAGGCTTATGTCAACTGACAAATACGCAGGAGCTTAAAGCACTAGAATCACTCTTTAATCAGGCAGTTACCATTTTTTTAAGAGAATTAAAAAAGGTGGGATATAAATGAAAATTGCATGTATCGGAGACAGCTTAACAGAAGGTCGACCAGGGGTTTCATTTTTTAAAAGATTAAGAGCTAAACATCAACATATAGAATTTGATAATCTCGGTAAACCAGGTGAGACAGTGAAAAGCTTACACACTCGCTTAGAGAAATCGAAGCTAGCTACTTTTTATGACCTTAGCTTTCTTTGGATTGGTGTCAATGATGTCTACACTAGACTTTTGAAAGTGCAGGCACAACCGGTTTCAAAAGATCATCAAGATTTTAAAGTTTACTATGCAAGTGTTTTAGAAATGATTTTAGCCTCATCTAAACATGTAGTTTTAGTAACACCAGCTTTAATAGGAGAGGAAATAAAAAATACTCCCAATATGGAATTAAAAGAGCTCTCCTCCATTATTCATTCCATTTCTTCTAAATATGAAAATGTTAGCTTTTTAAATATACAAGAGGTTTTTGAACATCAATTAAAACATGTTACAAGTTCGGAATATGTGAACACCAATGTTATGCGAGTGATAAAAGATGTACTGTTGTATAAAGACCCTTTGCGGATTGATCGATTATCCAAAAAGAGAGGACTACATCTAACTTTGGATGGCATTCATTTAAATAGTAAAGGAGCAGAGCTTGTCGTCGAAGAATACTCAGCTGTCATTAAACGACTTCAATTGCAGGAAGACCCTGTCCATTAAGGAAATCATACGAGAGGTGATGATTATGAGAAAGGTTGCGATTGTTACAGGCGGTGTATCAGGTATAGGGAAGGCTATCTGCAAAGAGTTAGTAGGTCGACATGTATTTGTCATTATTGCAGATATTAACGAACATGATGGACGTCTGCTAGAGGCAGAACTAAATAAAGATACTTCAAATGCTCGATTTGTTGAATTAAACGTAATCGATTTCGAAAATGTTGAACATGTCATTTCAAATGTATATGAGGAATTTCAACGATTAGATTATTTGTTCAATAATGCTGGTATAGCTATGTATGGTGAAATTTATGATATGACAATTGACAATTGACGATTGGAAAGACATTGTGGGTATTAATTTATGGGGCATTGTTTATGGTACACAAGTTGGGTATCAAATCATGAAGGAACAAGGTTTTGGACATATCATCAATACATCATCAGCTGCAGGGTTGGGACCATCCCCTATATCAGCTGCATACTCAACTACGAAGCACGCAGTTGTGGGCTTAACAACATCACTACACTATGAAGCTGAGGAATTTGGCATCAAGGTAAGCACCCTCTGTCCGACTTTTGTTGATACGCCTATTTTTGATAAAGCAACAGCTATTAATATCGATAAATCGACGATGTCCAAACAAATGAAAAAACAAAAAATGATATCTCCACAGCAACTAGCAAAAATTGCTATTGCAGGCGTGCACAAAAATAAGCCTATTATTTGTCCTATGCCAATGCGGAAAACAATGGATGTTGTCTTTACGATCTTCCCTTCGTTACACAGGGCATTAATGAGAATGGTCTGTAAAGTAAGCCGAAAAGCTCGATTGACATAAGTATTTAACGTAAAAGCTTTTTTCCAGATGGTAAAAAACCGCTATGCTTTTCTGACGGCAAGGCACGAGCCACATCAGTACAAAAAATAGAATTTTGAACACGAAGGCATATGTCTCCTTCGCTATATTTTCATTTACACTACATCGTAAAAACAATTCTAGGAGTCTCGCGGCTTTTTACCTTTATAATTTAGATAACAAAAACACTGAACGAATTAACCCCTTTTAAGAGACAAGTAGCTATTTATTATGCTCTTCTTCATTTTTCTTATAAATACCTAAGAGTAAATTAATAAGACCTATGATAAAAATTATAGGAAATAAAACCATCATAATCGATGCTGCCCAACCATTTCTAACCAATACCCCATACAATACGCCAATTAAATATGATAAAAATGGTGCAAACGCAATCATTATAATGATACCCCAAATGATATATCTCCCTTTTTCTGACCGTCCTTCGCTTAATTGGAATCCCGCTATTAACCCTACTAATACAATTATTAAGGCAATAACAAACATCATTTCAAATCACCTCCTCCTTTCCTTCTACAATATGCTGCCTTCGTTTATCGATTTGGTAACTTAACACTAGGCTTTTAAAAATATTTCGTAATTTGCGCCTAGACTGAAATCATCCATTGATTCAAAAAAAATACCACAACCATCAAAAAGCTGTGGTTGTGGCTTTCTACTACTCGATCTAAATAACATCTTGCAAAATGACACCATCGCTCATTTTTATAATACGATCCGTATAAGCAAGCATCTCTTCATCATGGGTCACCATTAAAGTTGTAATGTTTAACGTTTTAGTTAAATCCTTAATTAATAACATAACCTCTTTTGATCGTTGTGAATCTAAACTAGCAGTTGGTTCATCCGCGAATAGAACTTTCGGTTTATGAATGATCGCCCGGGCAATCGCTACACGTTGCTTCTCCCCTCCTGACAATGAAGAAGGATAAGAATTTTTCCGATGATCCATCCCTACTAATTTTAGTAATCGATCGATTTCATTTTTTTGTTCCTGCTTCTTTAATTTCGATTCAGAAACATCTAGCATTAATAGCAGCTGTTCTTCAACAGTAAGAAAAGGTACGAGGTGTGCAAATTGAAAGACAAACCCAAATTCACTTGCTCGTACTTTTCGAACCTCCTCAGCGTTCATAATAGACAGGTTTTTTCCTTCAAATATAACATATCCATCTGTTGCAGGCTGAAGTCCTGCGGCAATTGTCAAAAGCGTACTTTTACCGGAGCCAGATGCACCTACCAATGCAGTTATTTCTCCTTCTTTTAATGAAAGATCTATCCCTTTCAGTATTTCCTCCTCTACCTCGCCATTCGTAAACGTTTTTCTAACTTCATCGATTTTAAATAAAGTCATATTAAGCCTCTCCTTGCTGTATCGCTTGTAATGGTTCAATTTTTTTAATTTGGATTGCTGAAATTGTAGCGCCTACAAATCCAATAATTAGGAATACAATCGATAATTGCGTTGTTGTCGCGATCGTTAAAGTGAATGGCATTCCTTTTGGCGCTATCAGATTAAAGGCCTGGCTAAAGGTTACAGATAAAACAAGTGAAATAACTGTAATGATGGCCATCTGTGTCCATATCATTTTGAATAACTTACTTGTTTTCAAACCAATCGCCTTTAAAATTCCGTATAAGCCGATTTTTTGGACATTCATCATATAGAAGAAGATGGCGAATAGCATCCCACTAATGACTACTAGAAACCAAACAATCATATTTAAAGACATTTGTTCTGCGTTATAGCTTGGGATTGTGTTAAGAAATTCTTTATTTGAAAATGATTCTAATCCAGCAAATTCTTTTGAAGAATCTCCGTCTGGTACGAAAATCATCTGCATTTCATCCACACGGTAAATTTCTTTATAATCCTCTTTATTAATGTAGGCAACAGGTGCATGACTATATTTCTTTTGGTCGACAAATCCCTTTACTACAAACTTGCCATCAAATTGATTATTCGTTAATGTATCTCCTACTTTAATTCCTTTATCTTTCATTGAGCTGTCTAATATGACTTCCTCATGTTCCACATTTTCAAATAACGCTGAATCGGTCGATGTAACAAAGGCAACGCTTTGCTGCTTATCGTCCTGATCATTTAAAAAGCCCATTTGTAATGAAAAAGCTACTGCATTTTTTTCTTTGCTCAATATTTCGTTTTGTGTACCGCTATCTATTTTTGACAGATTATAAGTTTGATCTGCATCCTCATTCATATAAAATTGACCTTGTGGTAAATCCTTAATTAGAGCGGCATTATCTTGAGACAATCCGTTCGCCAAACCAGAAATAATAAATGTTAATAAACTAACTAAAAAAACAATTGAACCTAATATTAAAAATCTTACTTTATTCTTCTTAATTTCTTTCCACGCAAGATTCATTGTTAACTCCTCCATTCCTTTTTACATCCTTAGCATAAAATCCTTAAATGAACGGAAGATGAACTAATTATTAAAAATGAAATAGTTTCAGCAAAAAAGCTCATAAACCCTTTTTAAGGTTTACGAGCTTATTGTAATGTAGTAGGCTTTTGACAGACCTATTGGCCATTTAAACGAATGACAGCTTTTTTATAATATTTCGGGGTTTCCTCTATTTTTGATTCGTACAAAACCACTTCTTCTACTAGAAATTTAGGAAGCTGAAAATTATCTTCCATCAATGCCTCTGACGGAATTTTCCCGCATGCTTCATCCCACTTTCTTGCAACAGTTATATGGGGGACAAAGGGCTTCTTATCTAATTCAAATCCAGCCTTAATACAATCTCGGTATACTATTTCTTGCACAACATTTAATTGCTGCGATTCAAGCAAATCGACCCATAAAATTCTTGGATACTCTTTTCTCCCAAAAGTATTGAACCCCTGAATTTTTAATTCGAATAGAAAAACATTCAGAAGATTTCCCCTCACTTCATTCATTATAGCTTGTAATTGCTCTTCATCCGCATGACCTAAAAAAGCCAAAGTGATGTGATAATCTTCCTGATGAACCCAGCGTTTAAAATGAAAGTCAGTTTTCATTTTTTCACATCTCACATGAAGAGCTGCTTTAATGTCTGAAGGAAGTGGAACTGCAATAAAAAAGTGTCTGTTCATAATTATACCCTCTCTATTCATCATAAATGCTACTTATCAGGCATTATGTCTTTTCCTACAATAATTTAACCATACTACTACGCTAAAATGATAAGGTTCTAATGTATATATGAAAGACTCTCTAGATAAAAATAAAACATGTCTTCCATTTATATAACCCACTTACTTTTAGCAGAGTAGGCCTTATTATTTTTGAATCGAGTAGGAGGGAGTGATTAGCTCCCGACCTCTCACACCACCGTACGTACGGATCCGTATACGGCGGTTCAATT
>NZ_JBYTDL010000037.1:0-32737 GCF_058791335.1 Lysinibacillus sp. EB271-A1-10B | reverse complement strand
CCCTGGCTACTGCTTATAATAAAACCATATAAAAAATGATCAACCAGAAATATCTGGCTGACCTTATAATACGAACGCAGCAGGTTAGTTGAAGAGTGTTGTTTAGCTTATTGTTCAACAATCGGCCATATTATTGAATAACAACCTTTTATGAAATGTTACCAAACGACGTTTTGGTAATGTTTTTTACTAATATAAAGAATTAAGCTTAAAATTGTTTTGTTCAACGAATGAATGCTTTAGTGCAATAACAATTTATAAAGCATATAAAACAAATCTAATAAACGTTCAAAATATGATTTTGGTAAGGTTATCTTAATATTTTTGAAACTTTTATAATTGAATTTGCGTAAGCATAGTAACTAATTATTGCAGGACGGGGATTATTATTTTTGTTTATTATGTAGGATTAGGTATAGGTATATTTTTTATTCTAGTTGCTTTGATTTTTTTTATGATAATGTCTGTAAAAAGAAAAATGGAATTTGGGCAGACAATTAAAATGCTCGGAGCCTTAATAATAGGACTCTTAATGTTATGGGTAACTATACCTAGTTTGAAATTTATAGTTACAAAAGACTTTGAGGTTATTAACGGACAATGTACTTTAGAAATACGTCAAGATGGTCGTTATACTGATTGGTGGTTTAATATGATTGATACAGATGAAGAATTTTCATTTGTTGAGATGCCGGAACTTGATGCTTATGGAAAAGCATCCCCATATTACTGTGAAATTACAGTGTCTAAAGACCATATGTGGGAAATAGGTTATAAAATTTACGACTTTAAGACAAGAAAGCTTATAGACTCTTATAATGGTGAGTAATAGGTTCCTTGAAAAAGAAGAAGATAATACACGACCAGTTAAATAAACGTTCCAAAATGCAAGATTGGAAATACACCAAAAAGCCACGAATGTTGTTAAATCAACGTTCTTGGCTTTTCTTATTAATATTGTTTATGCGTTTTTTTATGCACTTTTGTTAAAAGTCAGTCATAGCAAAGGTTTTGAAGCATTTGAAGTAATGTTGCACCATCGTCTTTAATGAATAAAATCGTGTATAAAAATTGAAGTCTTATCGTTGTAAATTCGAATAAATCTGACGAGACCCATTATTGTACGAACGGAGTGCTTTACTTCAAGATGGGATTCCACAGAGATCTCATTTTTTTCTTCTTCAACTACGGGGCAGATCAGTTTAACAAGAATATCTGTTATAATTAGATGAAATTAAAGCTATATTTTCTGTTTAGCAAACAGAAGTATTGAGTGTTGATTATTGAAATAGATGGTTATTTTCATCAAGCATTGGTTACAGGTAAAAAGTGTTCTAAACATCAATTAAATTACAAGTATCTGCTAGCAAAAGAATTAACTTATGAAATAAGGGACTTGTCTAATTTGTTTTGTAGGCTTCATAATTTTGAACTTATTCCTTATGATAGCGAAATTGAAGTTGATTTTGTTATAGACACAGAGACAGATAGAATATACAAACCCAATTACTAGGTCAACTACTAAATTTAAACCATTTTTAAGATTATGACCCCGATAATGAATATAATCCGCATTTTTCTGTCGGTACCCTTGGTGTACCCCTTATTAAGCTAACGGAGGAGGTTAGTTGAATTAAGTGTGACTGGAAGAATGAATTGTCGATGATATAAAATAGACACCGAAGTGTCTTATGTATTTTCAAATTAAGCTTATGGACAACTTGGAATATGTATGGTTAATCATAATAGTGAAATTCAAAACCCTCTTCTGGTTCGCCAACTTCATATCCCAATAATTTTGTAGATCTATTCTTAAATAATGTAATCCATTCATTCCAATCTTTTGATGGTAATTTAGCATAGAATTGTAATCCACTCGATTCAATACTACCTTCTATCAATTTACCGTCTGAACCATACCATTGTGGACAGCCGTTTACAAAGTTGTTCCAGTTAGGCATTTCTCTATATAAACGCTCCAACTTATTCCAAACTTCTCGTGGGGCAGAATAATGAATATTCAAATTAATAATGTATACTTCCATATGTTCTCCTTTTAATATTTAGATTTATAACTTGTTAATTCTTGATTTTATTCGCAAATTCAACCAAAAGTCGAACTTCTGAATCTTTGATAAGCTCATATATTGAATTTGAATATCCCATCTCTACTAATAAACTTGAAGTAAGATGAGTCATACTATTTTTTAAATAATTGCTTAAATTCATCATCTATATTCTAGCGATTATTTCGATTTATTGTTTTACTGTGGGTCAACTGCGATAAAAACACTTTTTAATCCGTCATCCGTATATAAAAACTCCATTTGTAAACACATATCTACCAATTTTGAATTTGAAGTTAAATCATAGTCAACAGCAAATCCACTGTTATCATTGAATTCATAGAAGTTGATTTGTGAATATTCGTATTTTGGGTGGAAATTACATGGAGCGCCATATTCATCAAATGAATCAAATCCATTTAAGTTTAATGTTTCTTGGACATAATAGAATAACTCACCAATATCATCCGCTTCAGATTCATCCACATAATTTAAAATGTTTTCATATTCTTTACTGTGCATTACTTTTAATAAATTAGTAATAACAGTTAAAGCATATTGTTTATCTTCACTTTTCATATTGAACCTCCAAATTCTAATTTGTCTTTCTATTCAACTGTATGATATCATACAGTTTTGAGAAAATTCACTTAAACTAACAGGGGCGATTGTTCAATTAGAGCAATCGCTTCTTATACGAACGAAGCAGTTTAGTTGAACAAGATGAAAGCAAATAATTGTTCATTCATAATTACATAAGGAACATCGTAATAATATTTATATTAAACCAAAGTGGAGGTTTACAAATGAAACATACTACGAAAATAACAGAATGCCCTAAATGTGGTGGAAAAGAATTGGGGAAAGGTCATCAACATAGTAGTTATTCAGTTATGTATCCATCTAATAAGTTAAGCTTTGGGTATGATGTTGAATATATTATTTGTACTGAATGTGGACTAATAATTGAAAGTTATGTAGAAAAACCAGAGAAATTTAAGGGGACATTTTAGATATTCTTCAAGTAACGGGTGCGATTGTTCAATTAGAACAGTCGCTTCTTGTGCTAACGGGGCAGAGATGAGAATAGCAGATTCTAAGATTATTTCTGCCACTAATGAGTTAATGATGAAGAAGATAGCTATTTTCTTTAAGGAATAGTAGGTAATTTGCATAGAATTTGCGGAGAGGCTCAGAAAACAATAATTTAAGCTATTGCCTAAATTATGCATTAGAAGTTCGCTTGTGATATTACATTCATTAATGGTCGCAACGACTACAGTACTATAATGTATGACATGTGCGACTGGAGATATTATACAGGTGGGGGAGCTACTTTTCATACGGTAAATGGTGGACATTTTTTTATTACAGCGAATTTTTGACTTGTTGTGGATATTATCAAGCAAACATTGACAATATCGAATAAAATTCTAGAAAGGCAATGATAGATCGTTTATTGTGTACTAATTTTCATTTATCTTAATTGGAAAAGAGGTTTTGAATAAATGAATAGCAATATTATTTTTGGGATAGTATTATTAGCGCTAAGTTTGTTTCTTAAGCCATTTATGGCGATTGTGGGGCTGAATGAAAGGTTATTCAGCTTGCACTTGCAAGGTGAAACAGTGTTTTCATTGAGTCCATTCTTAGTTCAGATTATTCTGGCAGTAATTGGGGTTATCATGCTTATTATCGGCGGTATGCAAATTACAAAGCAGAAGAAAAAATAATTGAAAGGATAGAGAACATAACAATTGATCTTGCTACAATATTGAATATTTATAACCAAGGTATTATAGACCATGTTATCTAAATAGATGAAAATCTTTAGGACCTTCTTCAACTAATGAGGCCCTTTTCTTGATGATCATTGAGTTCCATATGCAGCTCTTTTTTTATTGAACTTACGGCGACAGGTTAGTGGAAGAAGGAATATGACTTCAAATAGGGGGAGCATCAGGAAAATACGGATTTTCAACGTTATGAAAATTTAATATAAAAAAGCCGAATTCAATTTTTAATAATATAGGGTAAATAGTATAATAAAATAAAACTAGACCTTATATTTAGAGGATTTGAGTTTGATTATATATAATAAAACTTTTTATTTGTATATAAAAATACATCCATTAAATCTTTATTGAGATAATGGATGTATTTTTTATTGTGGTCTTTTAATAAAGATAGATAATTTTCTTATTCCACAATCGGGCCAGATTGTTGAATAACAGTCTTTTTAAGAAATGTTACCTAATGATGCTTGTGCAAAAATAATATTGTTGTTTAATTTACAATAAAGTCATTTAAAAAATAATATAGTTGTTTAAAAATCCTTATTCCGAACGAACAAGTTAGTGGAAGTAATAGTAATTAGGTTTGGCTGGGAAAATTGTCGATGATATTAAAAAAGACACCGAAGTGTCTTATGTTTTTCAAATTAAGCATACCGATAAATTGAAATTTAATTACTTAACATTTTGCTTATCTTGGGAGCAAGGTATTTTATCGGTGAGTGTATACAAACCATGTAATGCTTGCTGTTAATAATGCTGACGAAATCAAAGCTGTAAGAACACTATATGTTCGCCAAATAAGTATCGTTGACCAATCTAAAGCACAGCACAGTATACCCAGGGCAATCGTAGCGATCAGGAAAATAATTGTTACGATTATTCTCTTTTTTGTCATTGGCTGCCGCTCATTCGTTTTCCTTCTGCGTAATCCTAAGAGAAATAACAAAACGGCCAATAGGCAAAGAATAATTGTGATAGACGACAAAGTGATATCCAAAAGCTGTGTGCCGCTTATTTCATATGACTGAGTTAGATTGCCGTCTAATATATCTTTAACTTTTAGTACCAGGTTTATATTGGTATTTGCACCGTTGCTCAGCAAGCAGACGGCTGTTCGTTCATTTAGCAGTATGGCTACTTCGGTTCTGAAATTTGGATTGCCCCCAGTGTGTTCTATAATCGTTTGGTCGGCGTTTACCGACCAGCCTGCCGCATAATGCATATCGTTGACAGCCGAAACAGACATATCACCCCTATGTGATTTTTCGATAACCGTGTGAAATATTTCGGGTATGTCCTGCACAATACCCATCTGTATACCCATCCAACGCGCCATATCTTTTGTATTAGAAATGATGTAGCCTGCGGGTTTATTCCCCGCATAATCCGGAGCTTTAAATGGAGTTGTCATAAAAAAGGAAGTACGGTAGCCCTGTGCCAACTGTCCAGTGGCTTGAGCATCTTCTTTATAAGCATACGTCTGGTGAAGACCTAACGGCTGAAATACCTGTTCCCTCATAAAGTCTTCATAGCTTTGTCGCGACACAATCTCAATAACCAAACCCAATACGTCATAATTAACGGTTCCATAGTTATACTGTTCACCGGGAGGGAACGCCAATTCAGCATCTACGAGCATTTCCACAGTCTTTTGCAACATATCCGGTGTATTGCCTTGTGGAATATTTTGAGTATGCCTAATATTTGTTAGACCACTGGTATGGTGAAGAAAGTTATTTAGTGTAAGGCTTTGCATATCAACAGGTTTCCCTTGATACTTTAACGTAAACCAAGGTAAATATTTTTGGACAGGGTCAGTCATTGAGAGCAGCCCTTGTTCTTCCAACAGCATAATACCCATACCGGTAAAAGCTTTACTGACCGAAGCTAACTCATAGAGTGTATTTTCACTTGCAGACAACCCCTTTTCACGGTCTGCATACCCTGAAGAAAAGTAGAACACTTCATCATCAGCAAGTATTGAGATTGACATTCCCGGCACACCTGATATACGAGAGGCATCATCTAGCAACGCTTGTATTGCCGCAGATTTCGAATCTGACAACGCATAACTTTGTGTTGCGAATCCTGAGAATAATATAAATATCGTTAATACAAAAACAATAATCTTTTTCATAAACTCTCCTTTTCGAAAAATTATAAGAGAATAATATAAATAACCTACTTTTACAACTACTAAACTAATTTTAATTTATCTTTCTATTCACCTATATAATATCAAGTAATTGTGAAGAGTTACACTTAACGAATAGAGCGTTAGTTCAATAAGAAAAACGATCTTCAACAATCGGGCGCGATTATGAAGTACCGCTGTAGAAAATGATCAAACTTTTTTATAATAGGCAAACTAAAAAATGCTAAAGAAGCATCCATTTTGATTAATCTTTTTTCAAAATGATGCTTCTTATTAATCTTAGTGTAAGGATTTAAGAGGTGTTTTTGTTCAAACTTTATTTTAAAGCTACTTTTATATTCCATTAAGAATTTTTTGTATGGCAGTTACATATCCAGCCTTATATATCTGAATCCCGTCTTCTTTAACTCTGCCATAATTATCGGTAGTCCATCCCTGATGGCTCATAAATTCGTTTGATATGGCATTTCTAAGAGCATCTATTTCGGTATCTGTCAGATTATAAGAAGGCTCGACTATAACGACATCCTTATTTTTGCTTAGATCGTTTATAGGACGCATATCAATCGTAAAGGTTGTTTGTTCTTTAAGCAAAGAGTTTTCTCTTTTGAGCTTTTTATTCTCTGCCATAAGCATACCAACCAATGCCTTTGTTGTTGGTTCGGAGATACTTGCTAAGATATCATCGTTTACGGTTGTTCTCTTTTCTTTTTTAGGCTTTTTAGTGGTAGTTTTATAGTATTCAGCCCACTGGCTTATCAAAACTCTGTAATCCTCGGCATTTTTGTTTCTAAGTGCCTGTTCACTTGGACCGCCATCATCTGCTATCAGTCTAGCTATAGTGCCAATAGAAAAATCTTTTATGTCAAACTCGGACTGTTTTTTACAGGCGTTATGTATGAGTTCTAATGTTTTCTTTTTCCTTGTAGAAGCGTTCTCGTAAAGCTTTGAGAACAGTTCATCTGGTTGCATTTCCATCATATATCCTCCAATGCTTAGATTATTCTTAATCAATAGTAGAACTATCTATATTGGTAATAAATTACTGTTTAAAGTCACAGATTTAAGTTCATCAACAAACTCATTCTCAAACCCGATTTCTTCAAGTTTCTTCCGCCCGATTGCATAAGGAATAGCATCTTTTAAACTACCTGCACGATTAATCAAAAGCCTCATAAATTGATTTCCTGCAATGAGCTGTTCTTCTTCTGTTAATGAGAACATAACGGGCATTTTATTGTTATTTTTTAATGTTAAATCTATGATTTGAGATCTTTGCAAAACTACCTTGCTTGCATCTGTTTCAGGAAACAGTTCCGCCCCATTACAGATGATTTGAAGCTGTTCAAGTTCATTTTCAACGTTATTAATAGAAATCCCAACATCCGATATAGAACCGACGGTAACAAGCTGAAATCCATTCTCAGATGATTTTTCTTTGATTAACTTCATACACTTATCAATAAGACGAAGAGTGGCATTATAATCGTTTGCTAGCTTATCGTTCTTCTGTATCTCCTGTGCATAGAATTGCTCATATTTAAGCAATTCTTGATGTTTTGTAAATAGGGTTCCATTAAGTTCACATTCATATTTTTCATTTTCTAAAAGTTCTATATCACGCTGATGTTTATTCACTCGTTTTCCTGTTTCGCTCATATTGTAGCCTATGGTATTAAAATGATGCACTAAGCCAGGAAGAAAAGCAGGACTAGTTACGAACCATCTACATCTGACACAGTTTTGCTCTGGAAAACCCGGAACAACACCATAAGTGACTTTATCCGTATCATCGTTAACATATGTACCACCTGAATCACATCCAAAACAGCCTTTAGGACAAATTCCTTTATCACTTATAATAAAACTTGCACCTGATTTTTGAGCGTTGATTACTGCCTGATATGCTATTGGATCATTAGCAGCTACACTTGTTTCTAACTGTTTATACTTTGCATCTCTAATAAATCTATCAACTGCTTGTTTATCATTTTCAAGAATGCTCTTTTCAGCCTGATTCATTGTATCTGTAACGTATGAAATACCTGCTTTTGTATAGTAAAGCGTCATAATGAGTCTTGCATGACCTGCAATAGCCTTTGAAAGAATAGGCATTGGAACGCCACCTTCAAGAGCATAGGCAGTTATAAGTGATACTCTGAGCGAATGCAGGGGATAATAAGTGGTTGGTTCACGGTCTGGACGCACAAATTTTAATGTTCTTTCTTCTTCTAATAATCTATTTTCTTTAAGTTGAAACTCAAGCTGTTTAAGTGTCTTATACCAAAAATATTCCAATCCGTGTGCTGCTATTGGTAAGTGTTCCTGTCCAATTGAAGTAGGATCTCTGAAAAGAAATGTGTTTTCCCCCATTTGTTTTAAAATCCTCACATCTTTTATATGTCCTATGTGATTTCTTGTCATTTCTGCCCATTTTGCAGGTTGAGAAATAGAATTGTACTTCATCTGCCAATCCCTAAGCTTTGCAAGCCAGTATTGTGCTTCTTCGTACTGCCAAGGAATGTCATAACCTTTATCGGATTCCTCTTTGTTGATGTCTGCTGTTTTATTCGTGTTGATAAAAAATCCTGACATTTCAAGCTGCGTTGTTTTGTCTTTGAATTTACGAAGAACACCTCTTTCGAAAGGATTTTTTTCTGTACCCTGACTTAAATGTGAATCATTCTTGATCCACTCTCCAGCCACATTTCGAATAGACTGCACATACTTATAAGTATCCATTTCTCCACTGTCAAGCATACGCACCTGATAAGTTCTTAAAGGTAGAAGGAGCTTTGTCAAAAGCGACACAGTAGTCCCCGGAAACCACATCTCATATACTTCTTCAGAAAGTCCCTTTTTTCTCTGTTCATACTTGGAAGTTTTTCTGAATTTGTAAACACAGTCTGGGTCATTTTTATCAATAACAGACTCATCAACAATGAACCAATCACCGCCTGTATTTGAATCACCTACACTTTGTGCAAATTTCAAGTCTTTAAAACAGGTTGCATTTGGAGGGCAGAGTATATTACGAAGGTCTTTTATGTACCTATAAGGCAGAACATTCTTATCAGATTCATTACGTTGCGATGATTTTACATAGTCTGGTAAGTATTTTGTTAGAGGATTTTTAAATTCTGCTGGAATAAGTTTGTTTCCTAAATCATCTTCAACTGAAAACTTTTCCTCAATAATCCAGTCAACAAATTCAACAATCTTTTTTGCTTCTGCTAAAGCGTAGGATCGTGATTTTCTTTCTGCAAAAATAATCTCGTAAAAATCTGGGGTGTCATATTCTTTTGAAATGAACTCCTGTACAGACCTAGTGATGTTATAGGGAATAACATATTTTTTAAAGAAGCTGCTTGATAGAGCTGAAAGTGTTACGGATTTGCTTCTTACAACTGTTTTTATCCATTCCGTGGCATATTCATTCCATTGCTGTAAATTAGAATCATATTCTAAAAGCCATTCGAAATCTTCACTAGTAGACGTTCCTTGTTGCCTTAATTCAATTTCTCTTTTTATAGCTTTTTCCTTTAACTGTTCAAGCATCAGATTTTCTTTTGGCGATAATGTATTATCACCAAAAGCTCCGTTTTTAATGAAATCTCGGAGCCATATAATAACAGTAGAATTTTTAACACCATATTCTCGCTGAATATCCTTTGCTGATTTACCGTTGCAAAGTTCTTCAATCATTTTATACTTAAAATCATTCTCATAGCTTATTCTTCCCATTTATTTTCTCCTATATCTGTATCTGTTCTGCTGTTTAGTTTCTTTATTCATCCATTCATCAATTTCAGTCTGCATTGGAAGTACACAACCATTATCCAAAGAAGCAGTGGCATTATTTAGTGAAGTTGTAACATCTGCAACTGTTGGCTCTGTGTATACTTTCTGAGAATCTATAGATTTATGGTGCATAGCAATTTGTATGATGCGTTCAGGTATTTTGGCATTTTTAAGTCTTTGACCATATGCGTGTCTATGTCCGTGTGGAGTAGTTCCATCTTTTTTTCCGACTGTCAAATCAATCTTTTCAACTGCTTTTTCGTGAGACTCCCTCTGAGTCCTAAGTGGCATCATTTCTCCTAGTGTTTTAGGAGAATGCGAGACAAAGGCAAATGGGTGAGTATCCTTAATGCCATCTCTTAACCTTTTTGCCATATACATTTTCCATACATACATAAAAATGTATCCCCATTCCTTTGAAAACCAGTAAATCTGCATATATTTATCTTTATCATTATCAAGCCTTGGCTCTTTCCACCCTGCAAATCGTTTGTCCTGACCAGAATACATGTTGCGTGGGAGTAAACCATATTTTAATAGCAGATAGCTTTCTCTGTCTGTAATATATTTACCAGTAGTAGGATTCTTGAAATCCTGTGGAGGTCTTCCTTCGCTTGGATGATAGATTCGTACCACAGCAAGATTAGAGTCTTCAGGATCAGGGAAGACGTCCTGTACCCATAGATGAAATACTTCACTATGTCTAAGTCCACCGCCGTGCATCAGGATAGTAATGGCAATATCACGCCAGTTATAACGGTCAACAAGGTCTAATTCATAGTTCTTTCTTGTATTTTTAAACCCTTCCCATAGGAGGTCATTTGTTTTATATTCGGGGAAGGCTTTTGTATCTCCTTTTGGTGAGTATGGACTTCTTCTTCTAACAGTATTACGAGCTAATTTTGCAGTTTCAGCGATTTTATGAACATCATTTAAATGCCCTAGAAATGAGTTGTGACTTTTGTTTATCTGTGCCATCCAGTTAAGTCGTTCTTCATATCTTGTGGCTTTTCTCCAAGGATTTAATTGAACAGCTCCATATTCTTCATATAACCAATCTGAAAAACCATTTAAGGCAGATAAAAGCATATTCGCTGTTTTAACTCTTTTTGGTAACCAATAAAGTCCCGATGGGTCTAACCCTTCTTCATTTATTGTTCCTGAATAAACAGACTCCGTAAATGTATCAAAGAATTCTTTTGGGGAAGTATAATAATCCTGATTAGCTTCCATATAATCAAGCAATAGTCCAACAGCTTGTACTAACTTCTTATGCCAACTTCTGCTTTTACTATGATTCTTTATTTGATATCTGTGTAATTGCTCAAAAAACATTGTCTTTCCATTATACTCAACTAGAAGAGTAGGAAAGTTTATGCTCCTGCCTGTATTATCCCTATATGTTTTTGAAGACACCTGAACACACCCCATATATATCCTCCCATACTAATATTTTGATTATAATATTACTTATAATACCATAGATATTTATATATAACTGCAATAAAAAAGGTACTACATTATTAAAATGTAATACCTTTTAATGGTTTGATTATAAATATTTCACCATAGATAATGTCTATGGAATTCGGCTTTTTACGTGGCTTTTAATAAAATTCGATGTTCAATTTAGATACTTCCACGATATGAGTAAACGAAACAAACGAGGTCATTATTTACTTTTGTTTAAAGGGACGACCAATTCCAATTCCTTTATCTCTTCATTAAAGCCCTCATTGTTTGTATGACTTGGCTTGAGTGTAAATGATTTTGGTATCGTATCCATTGGAGGCAAAGTCAGTATCATATGATGACCATAGTTCCCAACAGCCATGCCTGCTTGTAGTTTCAGTTTATCATATACATGACCATTATCATCGACTACAGAGAAATCAAACCATGGCCAAGTATCGTTTTCATCCATTTCAGTAGGGTAATCAATCGTTAGGTCTATTCTTGTTGATAGAGGTGAAAATGTTACTTTGTCGGCTGTTAATGTATAAACTTCATCAACAGTTCTAGTTGTAACTTTTGGATAATACTCAAATTCATCACCTTTTATTTTATTAAGTGGGAAAGATACATTCAACTTGCCCTTATAGCCAAATAAATCTTCTCCATGGACGCCAATTTCAATTTCATCTCCATATTCATTATAATTAGAAAAGGTTAATTGATGATGTTCAATTATTGTTTTCGAGTTTATGTCATCTTGCCCTGTTGAACCAATCGCTGGTTTAATTGGTTGTCCATTAATTGTTAAATAATTAAAGCCGACAATTTCTTCTTCCATCGAAAGTTCTTTTTCTCCTGTGTAAACGACTGTTACGATTAACCGACTGCCATCATAAGCTGCTTCTTTTACAGTCATTGTTAAGCCATTTTTACTATCTTGTTTATCAATTACTGTCGTAAGTTGATCGTGTTCGATTTTATCTGAGGCAATATCTCTAAAGTCCTTATAAATTGGACCAATCAGGGGGATATTTGATAATGCTTCTGCCATGCCTGTTGAAACAAATCCAGAACCAAGCAAAGATATACATAGCCCACATGCAACCAAGATTGACTGTTTAGTTGCTCTTCCTACTTTTCTTTTTTTCTTGGCTTGAAAGATAGCCGTTTTTTCCCTTGCCTTTAGCTTTTCAACAGGTACATTTATGCTGTCGATAGATCGATTGAAATTGTCTTTATTCATACAGATAACCCTCCTTTAAAATGGGTCTTAACTCTTTTTTCGCTCTATTTAAGTGTGATTTAACAGTTCCTTCCGGGTAATTCATGATCGCAGCAATTTCCTTAATGGACAGATCGTGGTAGTACCTCAACAAAATAATGGTTTTTACAGTAGGATTTAAGAATTTAAAGGCTTCAGACAAATCCATTGAATGCATGATAAAATCACTATTTTCAGAAGCGATTAATTCATTAAAGATTTCCTCATTATCTGCAGTAAAATGGCGGGACTCTTTTCGTATAAAATCAATCGATTTAAAAACTAGAATTTTTGTAATCCAACTTGAAAAACTTTCAGGCTTCTTTAATGTTTTTATTGAAATATAGGCAGTATAAATTGTTTCTTGATAGACATCTAAAGCATCTTGTTCGTTTCTAACGTATGCATATGCAGTTCGGTACAACTTTTGTCGAACAGAATCAATCAGTTGTTCAAATGCTTCATCATCACCCTTTTTTGCTTTTTTTACTAATTTTGCTAAATCCATTTTGGTTCTCCTCTCCGTTACACAATAAAGTCGAATGAACTAGTAAATTGGTTGCAAAATAATTAATTAAGCAACATTGTAACTTGGAATACGGAAACGATTCGAATAATGAGAAGCCACAAGTGGAAAATTTTCAATTGTTATACACTATCTTTTTCTATTCCCCTTAGCTCTGTATACACATCATATGCGTATCAAAAATCAGTCAAAGAAAAAAGAATTACCATAAGCATGTCCCGCAAAGGCACGCCCACTGATAATTCCCCAATTGAAACGTTCTATCTCGACGGAATCTACCGCACGACAAATGCGCATATGATTCAAATCGTCGAAGACTAAATTACCTATAATAACAATATCCGTATTCAAACAAAATTTAACAGCCAGTCCCACATACCTGAATGAAAACACTGCTATCATTCAAAAAATAACGTTACATCTGCCAGTTTACTTAAGCTAAAATGCTCTCTGACTGTTTAATAGTTGGTTTATAGGAATTCGCAACTTCATGTACCTACAATAATTTAGATTACAATTATGTTTATATAGTAACTAATTCAGCTTTCTTTTTCTTAAGTGGTGCAAGCTCTGGTAGACGTACCCAACTTAAACCAAGCGTTCCTTCACCTGCATGAACCGCTACACAAGCACTTAGTGGTAATACGGAGAAGTTTATGAGCGGATATTCGTTCTCTAAAGCTTTTTTCCAAGCGGTTGCGCCTTCTTCATCATTACAGTGAATAATTGCAACTTCAGGGATATTACTTTTTTCTAGATCTGTATTTAAAACATTTTGTACATATGTTTTAGCTCTAGTCGTAGCGCGTACTTTTTCTTTCATAACGGGCTTCCCATCTTCAAATGATATGACAACTTTAATATTCAACAAGTTACTTAAAAATGCTTGAGTCCCTGAAACTCGACCACTTTTATGTAATTGTGATAAGTTAGCCGGAATAAATGAAAGCTCACTGTTATCTGCCATCTCATTGATTCTTTCAACAATATAGCCAGGTTCAAAACCTTCACGCTCTAACTGCTGACCGAGTTTAATCATTTTCATCATCGGAAATGACCCGATTTTTGAATCCACTGGATATACTTCAAATTCAGCTTGACCAGCTGCTGTGAAAGTGCTTTGGTAAGTGCCCGAAAGATGTTGAGAGGTATGAATTGCAATTGCACATGTATACCCTTGTTCTTTTAATGATTTATATAAGTCTACAACTTCACCAATAGCAGGTTGTGATGTCTTTGGATTTTTTTTAGCATTTCGTAGCTTTTCGTAAAACTGATCATGTGTCATATCAACAGTTTCGCGTAAAGCCCCTTCTTCGAACACTATATTAAGTGGTAATACGTGAATTTGATTGTCCTGTATGAACTTTTCATCTAACAATGCTGCTGTATCTGTAACCCATGCAATTTTCTTTTCCATTTAAAAGTAATCCCCTTCATCTATCGTAGAATATTATTCATTTTATCTTATGCAACTATACACAGATAAGATCATCATGAGTAGTGATATTTATAATACTGTATTTATTTTTTTACAATCTTCGACATTATTTCGACAATAATTGCGATAAAAATTATTTCATTCGCTAATTGTTGGGCGCATATACGACGTTATTGGCTGAAACCCGATAGCAAAAATGGGAAAATCGGCTTGGATTACTGTGATCAACTGTATCGCTTAGAACGGCAATATAAGCATCTCTCACCAGGAAAGCGTCGTAAAGCACAGCAAAAGCAATCTAAACCGATTGTCGAAAAGTTTCAGGAATGGGTAGATAAATCGCCTTTCTGGAAAAAACACCTTGGATAAAGTTTCTAAAAACACATTAAATCGTGTACATGGGTTAAAAGTTTCTCTGTTAGATGGTCGAATTGGAATTGATAATAATCCAGCTGAAAATCCGATTCGTCCTAATGTGATTGGCCGAAAGAACTGGCGTTTTTCTGTGAGTGAAGCTAGTGCTAAAGCGAATGCACTGCTTGAGTCTGGCTGAAACAGCAAAAGCGAATGGTATCGATTTCTATCAATATTTAGTTAAACTAATGATGGAGCTGCCGAATTTACCGATCCATCAGCAACCCAAAATTTTAAATAAAAACATGCCTTGGTCGAAAAATATCTAAGCCACATGTGCAAAATAGCCATCTATTCGAAGATGTTTTCAATGGATAAAGAAGCGAACGAAGTTTTCTACGAAAGAAATGATACAACGATTTTTGCAGGTAGTGTGGAAGTACTTCCTGAAGTTGAATATTATCAGATAAATGAAAGTCAGTTAGATGATTTTTTTGACTTTTACGAACAAAATGAAGATGTATTGCTTCCACAAGAACATAAAGTATTTACCGATTGGTTTAGTGAATGTTGGGGGAAAGCGGGAGGAGGTTTATTGAATTTACCATCATACTTCGTTTTCCACGATGATTATAAATCCTTTGATTTAAAAAATTTCCAATGGTTTGATGATGAAGAAAAATGGTCATAGGTAGTAAAGTATGCATGTTTATTAATTTTCATCTTTAACTAACGGACGGGTGGCTTTCCTTGAAAATCAAAGAGCTGTTTTAGATAGCTCTTTTTTTCTTATTGTACTAACGGTTTAGTTTAGTTGAATAGTGTTATCTAACTTATGTTCAACAATCGGGCCATTTTGTTGAATAAGAGTGGGAAATATAAATCCAAATATATAGTATTGTCGATTCTAAGGAATATTCTATGTAATAATATATATATGAAGTTTTGTAAGGAGGATATGCTATGAGTATAGTAGATTGATGACTCAGATTTTAAATAAGAGGAAGGTGGTAAATCAAATTTTAAAGAGGTGTTCAAATTGAATAATTTAATGATTAATGCTGATTTTGGGAAGCTATGGTTTCATAATATATCTAAAATCCTAAGTGAACGTTTTCGCGAACTAATCATACCTATTATCATATTGGGTCTGTCTGGATCGCCATTAATGACTTCATTAGTGCTTTTATTTCAGAGAATTAGTTCCGTATTTTTTTCTATTCCAATAGGTACTTGGATTGAGAAAAAGAACCTTGTTTTGATTTCTTCGATCTGTAATTTAATATATGCTATATTATTGTTTCTATTGGCATATTTAATAACAATCGATATAACGAGCCTTTTTGTTATTGGGCCAATATTATTTTTCATGGGTTTAGTGGAATTGATGTTAAATATTGCCCTTTCAGCTATGGTACCTAAAATTGTTGGGAGGCAACGTTTATTAAGTGCTAATAATTCATTAGAAGCAGCTGATGCGATTGTAACCTTAATTGGTCCAGCCTTAGGTGGAATTATACTTGCGAAATATGGCCCGAACATTACCTTAACTATTTGTGGTAGTTTATTACTTATTTCAATGTTATTTATTTCACTTATAAAATACCGAAATATAAGTGAGGAAACGGATGATAAGCCCCTGAAGGGAAAACAGAAACTGAAGAGTTTCATTCGGGATTCCCAAGAAGGTGTAAAGTACCTCTATGCTAATGGAGCTCAAATTGTATCGACGATTTCGGCTTTGGTACTCGGATTTTCAACCAGTTTTATTGTGCTTAGTGTTATCATTCATTCTAAATATACTCGCCATTTTTCAGAAGAGTATATTGGAATACTGTTATCTTGTGCTGGTATAGGCAATGTCGTTGGCGTACTTATAATGAACAAATTTAAAAATGCAAACTGGTTATACTTTCTCAGTACTTTAATGATCATATGTTCATTTGGAATCTTATTATTGATATCAAATTCATTTATCGTCATGTGTTTCGGAATGATAATCTTTGATGGGGCACTTTCTATGGCATTTGTTGTTCAGATAACTGTTCAACAGGGCATTACTCCAGACCATTTGATCGCCAGGGTTCGAAGTTCCATATACGTTTTAGGTGGAATTGCAGCAATGTTAGCGACTATACTATCTGGTTTGATTTCTGAATGGAACTCTATGGCAGCCTTGGCATTTGGATCATTGGTTTTATTAGTCAATGGCTTGTTTATTTTTAAATATAAAAAACAAGGAGTAGCAATGGATAAAATCAGTCCAATTTATGCTGCATCCAAAAGTAGCTGAATGATGGATTTAATAAAGGTAAGGAATTATACTTCATTGTTCTATCGTTAAAGTTTAAGAAGAGGAGTCCACGTTGAAATGTATGTATTTAAAGACCCCAAACACGTTCCTTTTTCTATAATGTTTTGAGCAAAACTATATACTTATTGCAAATGAATTTTAATAACGTTATCAAAAATCAAAGGAACTTTCTAAAATAAGAGCTTGCTATCCATGCATTTATATAATGAGGAAAAGGGGGAGATTAGATAGAACGAGTAAGCTTTTATAATCAAAAAAGGTTTGAACGTGATGTAGAGAAAACTTTCACTTCTCAAGGAGACTTTATCCAAAGTCTTATTCCGGGCGCAGATATACAACACGTTAGTAGTACTGCTATACCAAATAGTCTTACTAAGGGAGATTTAGATATACAGGTTCGTGTTTCTGAATATCAATTTAATCAAACTGTTGAAGCTGCCTCGTTAGTTGAATAGCAACCTTTATCTTTTATTACTTAGAAGTTTAAGAAATAGGCTTTAATGTACAAAATAATTGATATAAGCTCCATTTAAATTACTGCAACATTAGATTGATTTAATTGTTGTAGTAAATAGGGTCATCTGTGGTAAAAAAAAAGAGGATAGATAGAGCGAATTTAATTAAGCTCTTCTATCCTATTAATTTCTATACATATAATGTGTACATTAAATAAGAATTCACCTATTTAAAATAGTTTCAGCTTATAACTTGACTTTTAATAAAAATTACTTTCATCTGCCTTTTTTCAAGTTATACAACCCAATGAGACGGACGTTTCAGGTGGGAAGGTAATTTTGTTTCATGATTGCCTTGTGCCGAATTAATTTGCATTTGGGTTAAAAACATACTTGTTGAAAGGTCTGCGCCGCGCAAATTGGCATCACGTAAATCTGCGCCAATAAAATCAATTTCTCTTAAATCTGCATTTTCTAGATTGGCAGCAATTAAATAAGATCCTCGAAGATCGGTAGCTCTTAAATCTTTACCTTTTAAATTTTTCCCCATCCAATCAACCCCTCGATTGTCATACTTTCGAGCGTTTTTTCTAATCTTTACGATAAGACTTTGGCGGATTTGTTCACTTGTTTCTAATAGTAAAACATTCACTGGCAGCCGGAATGTAGGAATATCTATTGCTAGCAATGCATCAGCTTCCAGCTCTGTTGCACGCTGTAGCTGTTCTAATTGTAAATGTAGTTTGTTATATAGGGATGAATCAACCTTATACGATAAAGCCTCCGCTACGTAAGCAATCATTTCATAAAGTTGTTCCATAATCGGAAAGACACGAAACATTATCTCGGAAACTTCAGGGAATTGTCGCCAGTCTTGTCCATGAAAAGTTGTTTGTGAAACCTTTTGTCCAGCTCCTAAACAATCAAAAACTGTACATCCTTTAAACCCTTGATCTCTAAGTTTATGATGAATTTGGCAGCTAAAATCTGATTGTAGATTAGGGCAAGGTGTTCCGGCCGCTTTATGAATGGCAAAGTCACTAGAAGCAGCAATATTTAAAGCCGTGCAGCATAGACCAAAACAGCTTTGGCAATCAGCCTGTAAGCTCTCACGAATTTTTTTTCCAATTGTATAATCCATTTTTTTTACTTCAGACACTTCTGTTTTCCTCTCTTAACACGTAAATTTCTTACATTTAATTCTATCACTTATTTTGATTAAAAGGATATTTTTGTGTGGAAGGTTTCTACATATCGAAGAGGCTTTGTCATTTCTTATAAATGTTTATCGTTTAGCTCTATATAGATTAGATAAACGGATTGATAATTTTTACAAAAACGGAATGTCCTATTGACAATTTATTGTAAAAGGTTATAATTTTTTTATAGACAGACAGTCGGTCTATTGAGGGGGGCATAAAAATGAGAAAAGAAGCAATGGAGCGTAGAAACGAAATACTTGATGTAGCTGATGAGCTTTTCGGTCAGAAGGGCTTTGATGGCACAAGTACTAACGATATTCTTGAAAAGGTTGGTATTGCACGGGGTACGCTATATTATCACTTCAAGTCGAAGGAGGATATTATGGACGCGTTAATTGAACGGTATAATGCACAAATTCTAGGTGCTGCAAAAGAAATTGCAGCAAATAAGAGCATCCCTGTTAACGAGCGTATTATCCGTGTTGTAATGGCATTAAACATAAGTAGCGGAAACGGTAAGGAAATTATTGACCATATACATAAGCCGCAGAACGCGCTTATGCATCAGAAAATACAAAAGGTTATTATGAACGGTCTTCCTCCAATACTGACGGAAATAATCCGTGAGGGTATTGAGCAAGGATTATTCAGTACACCGTATCCATATGAATGTATGGAAATGATCGTGGCTTATACGAATACCGTTTTTGATGATGATATGGTTGAAATGACCGATGAAGAGCGTGCTTCACGTATACCAGCTTTTGTCTTCAACGTAGAAAGACTGCTCGGTGTCGAAAGTGGAAGCCTTATGTACATGATGAAGATGTTTGGCAATGGGGGTGAAGAAAATGGAAACAACGATGGTTGATTCCAAGCGTCTTTTTAAAAAATTTCTTCTGCTTTGGTCAGGGCAGCTAATTTCAGCAATAGGAAGCGGGCTTACAGCGTTTGGGCTTGGGATTTATGTTTTCCAGCAGACAGGAAAGGCATCGGCAATGGCACTTGTCACCTTACTTGCGTTCATGCCTTCGCTACTATTAAGCCCTGTGGCAGGAGTGCTTGCGGACCGTTATGACCGAAGACTCTTAATGGTGTTAGGCGACAGTTTTTCAGCGATAGGACTTGTGTATATTTTTATATGTATGCTTAGCGGGGAAGCATTGCTATGGCAGATTTGTGTGGGAGTTACAATAAGCTCGGTGTTTTCATCGTTACTTGATCCCGCATACAAGGCTACGGTTACGGATTTACTGACCGAGGAACAGTACACGAAGGCAAGCGGGTTAGTCCAGGTGGCGGGTTCTGCAAAATATTTGATTTCACCCATCATTGCCGGATTTTTGCTCACCGTTTCGGATATAAAACTTTTACTTGTTATCGACATCTGTACTTTTTTTGTAACGGTTATCTCAGCGCTTGCTGTACGAAGAGGTCTTGCTTCAAAGAAATATGAACAGACACAATCATTTTTCAATGAGTTCAAAGATGGTTGGCGTGCAGTTTCTCAAAATCGAGGTGTACTCGTTCTTGTTATCATGACATCGGTGCTGACATTTTATCTTGGCATTATTGAAACACTGTCTATTCCGATGTTGCTTACTTTTACGAACAGTTCTGTAATCGGAATGGTGGAAACTATTGTCGCTACTGGGATGCTCGTATCCAGTGTAATCATAGGACTTCTTCCGATAAAAAAAGGATATGTCAAAATTCTTGCATTTTCACTTTTTTTTGAAGGGATATTTATGGCGATATTCGGGCTTCGGGAAAATATAATACTGATCTGTATTTCAGGCTTTTTCTTTTTTGCCATGATGCCATTTGCAAACTCAACATTGGATTTTCTTGTTCGTACCAATATTGATAATGCTGTTCAGGGTAGAGCATGGTCACTTATAGGGGTAATTTCACAGCTTGGATTTGTAGTGGCCTATGCGCTTTCGGGTATACTTGCAGATTATGTGTTTACTCCTTTACTAGTTGACGGTGGATTGCTTGCTGACAGTGTAGGGAAAATTACCGGTACAGGTCAAGGTAGGGGAACGGGCTTCCTCATCATCATCGCTGGAATTTTATTAAGTATTACTTCATTCATTTTGTTCAACTTGAAATCGGTGAAAAAGCTTGAAAACAGAGGTGACTTATGTATTACAGATTAATTCGAAATGACATTTTAAAAAGCAAATTGATAACGCTGACAACAACGTTATTTGTCGCTGTTGCGGCTATGCTCGTTTCCTTATCGGCAATACTTATGGTAAATCTTTCAGGTGCTATCGATTCACTTATGAATCAGGCGAAGACGCCGCATTTTATGCAAATGCATTCTGGGGATATCGATACTGTCCGACTTACAAACTTCGCGGAGCAAAACAGCAAAGTCGATGAATATCAAGTACTTGAGTTTCTCAACTTGGATAACAGTCAAATTATTTTAGGTGATCGTTCACTTGCAAATAATGTTCAAGATAATGGTTTTAGCATACAGAGTGAAAAGTTTGATTATCTTCTTGATCTTGATGGAAACATTATTAACGTATCCGATGGTGAGCTGTATGTACCAATAAACTATATGAAGGACGCCACTACGAAGGTCGGTGATAAAGCTATATTAGATGGAAAGGAATTTACTGTAGCAGGATTCCTCCGGGATTCACAGATGAATTCTATGCTGTCTTCTTCAAAAAGATTTCTCGTAAGTGCGAATGATTACGCTGCAATTAAAAGCCATGGAAGTGTGGAGTATTTGATTGAGTTTAGATTAAAGGATTTATCGGCACTCGGTGAATTCGAAACTACTTATGCTTCCGCGGGACTTGAAGCGAACGGACCAACGATTACATTTCCACTTTTCAAAACAATAAACGCATTTTCTGATGGGATTATGATAGCAGTTATTCTTCTTATAAGCGTTCTTGTCGTTGCTATCTCATTTATGTGCATACGCTTTACACTCCTTGCGAAAATCGAAGACGATTACCGTGAAATTGGTGTAATGAAGGCAATAGGACTACGCCTTTCCGACATTAAGAAAATTTATCTTGCGAAGTACGCAGCAATTGCGGCAGTGGGTAGTATTCTCGGTTATGTACTTTCGTTGATGTTCAAAAACATGTTGCTAGAAAACATCCGGCTTTATATGGGGGAAAGTGAAAACTCTTCTTTTGCCACGTCTTTAGGGATCATCGGCATTCTACTTGTATACCTTGCAATAATAGCCTTTGTAAGCGGAGTGCTGAGACGCTTTCGGAAAATATCTGCGGCAGAAGCGATACGCTTTGGCATTTCGCAGGAAAAAAGCACAGGCGCAAAACATGTTTGCCTGAACAAAAATAAGCTGTTAAATACGAATCTTTTCCTTGGGATCAAAGACGTTCTCGCAAGAAAAAGACTTTATGCCACAATGCTTGCAGTACTTGTCATTTCAGCATTTATCATTATTGTTCCACAAAACCTATACAACACGATTTCCTCAACAAGCTTCATTAAATATATGGGAATTGGAAACTACGATATTCGCCTTGATATTCAACAAACTGATCAAATCTCTAAAAAAGCTGAAGAAGTTTTAGAATATATGAACAGCGACAGTTCCATTTCAAAGTATACCGTCCTTACAACAAAGACATTCAAAACAAAAATGGAAGACGGTTCGGAAGAAAATATAAAAATCGAACTTGGCGACCATTCGATATTCCCTATCGAATATACCGAGGGCAGAGTACCCGCTGTAGAAAACGAAATTGCGCTTTCGGCTTTAAACGCAAATGAATTGAACAAAAAAGTCGGCGATACAATTACGGTCATCATAAAGGGGAAGGAGAATAAGCTCACGGTAAGTGGCATTTATTCTGACATTACGAACGGTGGTAAAACGGCAAAGGCTGTATTTACCGATCATTCGGAAAATATAATGTGGAGCGTTATTTGTGCAAAGCTTTCAGATAAAACTCTTATCGATGAAAAAATCTCTAACTATGCGGACCGATTTACTTTTGCTAAGATTTCCAATATTGATGAGTTTGTCAAACAAACTTTCGGCTCGACTATAAAATCAGTCGAAAAAGCATCCTTCGCCGCAATTGCAATAGCACTTGTAATAACGATTCTAGTTACACTGTTGTTTATGAAAATGCTTGTCGCAAAGGATAGATATTCGATTGCGATAATGAAAGCACTAGGTTTTACAAAGTTGGATATTACGGTGCAGTATGGTTCGCGAGCAGTATTTGTATCAATAATCGGAATAATTGTTGGCACCATTCTGGCAAACACTCTTGGAGAGGTACTTGCAGGTGCAGTTATTTCCTCGTTCGGGGCGTCATCGTTTAGTTTTTCAATCAATCCACTTTCGGCGTACGTGCTTTGTCCGTTATTGATGATTTGCTCGGTACTTATTACAACAATCATTGGCACATCGAGCGCTGGGAAAATAAAAATATCCGAAAATATAAAGGAGTAGCTTATGAAGAATCTTATAATCGGTGAACATATTGTAAAATCTTTCGGTGAGGGCGATGAAAAACACAATGTTCTCGACGGAGTGTCCGTTGACATAAACGAGGGGGAATTTGTTGCGATCATGGGACCCTCGGGCTCGGGAAAATCAACGCTAATGTTTGCATTGAGCGGCATGGACAGTATTGATGGCGGAAGGGTTACGTTTGATGGAAATGATATATCGTCCGTCGGTGAGGCTGAACTTTCAGATTTACGTAGAACTAAAATGGGCTTTGTTTTTCAGCAGCCAACTATGCTTAAAAATCTAAATATTCTCGATAATATTATTCTTCCATCAATTCGTGATAATAGAAAAAACGTTGCAAAGATTTCAGAGAAAGCAAGAGGGCTTATGAAGAGGGTAGGCATTGCGGAGCTTGAGATGCGGGATATTACACAAGTTTCCGGAGGTCAGCTTCAGCGAGCGGGAATATGTCGAGCGCTTTTGAACAGCCCGAAAATCATCTTCGGCGATGAGCCTACAGGCGCACTAAATTCAAAATCGGCCCAGGAAATCATGGACATTTTTTCTGAAATTAACGCGGGCGGTACTGCAATTATGCTTGTCACTCACGATGCAAAGGTTGCGGCCCGTACGGAACGCATAATGTTTATGCTCGACGGAAAAATTGTCAGTGAGCTAAAGCTTCCAAAGTTTGACGGTACAGATATTGATGGCAGAGTTGAGAAAGTAACAGAAAAAATGTGGGAAATAGGAATATGAGTTGCTGTAACAACTAATACTGAATCTCACAATGGAAAATGAAAGATTTCTAGAGTAGTTACGTATCAAGTTGGCAATAAATGATTGGTCATAGAGAAAAGCAGGGGAATTGGTTCACTAGGCCTAAAGTAAAAGGATTCACGCATAGTTTTGTGTGTGAATCTTTTTTTGCCTTTGGAAGCAGGATGTGGATAAAACTCAGAAGTTGGGTGATAAAAATTAAAAGTTGGGCGATAATTTCTGAAAGTGTTCCGATAAAACTAAAAGTTGGATGTCATTCCCCCTCGCTGTGCTGAAGGGGCATACATTTTCAACTGAATTTCATGAAGGAAGAGCCCTTTATTAAAAGGTTCTTCCTTTTTTTGAATTAATACTTGCAAACTAAAAAGTCATAGTGTAATATCTAACTAGTACACTATGACGCGAGGTGTTTATGTTGAAAAAATTCGCAGGGCTTTTAAAAAAGGAATGGGTGCTCTATAGAGCATGGCTATTTGTTGGAATTTTTATTGGGATCACACTGTCAATATTAGTTCCATATTTAATTAGGCGGTTAAGTGATGGATTTACGATGGAAAATCAGCTGTCATTTGCTTTCTCAATACTAGTACTTATATTAGGTGGATTTTTTTCGATATTACAATTCCTAGCTAGTATCCGTCATGACTTAAAGACCAAAGAGATATGGCTGCATTCAACTAGTTCTATCGCACAGCTTGTAGGTGTGAAAATCGTATTTTCCTTAATAGGATACGCTATCTTTAATTTAATCTTTATGAGTATAGCTATTTATAAAATCAAAGAGGAATTTATAGGTAACTTCGCGCAAATGTTTTTATTGCTTTTATTTTATGTAGCAGTGATTGTTATGTTGCAATTGATGATGTTTGTGATCATGCTATTATTTTTAGCATTTAATCTCCAAATGAAACACTTTATTGGTGGTTTTTCCATTGTGATCACGATGGTTGCCTTTTTCATGAGTGTGAATTTATGGTTTAAATTTACAGCGAGTAATTTATATGATAATATTTTCCATCATATAGGAATTCGTTTGACTTTTCTGAATCAATTTTTCCCACAGGTACAATCATTTCCGTTTACCATGGGCACAATGTATGTCGTCGAAGAAGTAGCAACGATTATTTTTGTAGCGGTCTTATTTATCATAGCGACTAAGTGGCTTGAAAAGGTGGTTTTACGATGACAATCGACTTTTCGCGTGATAAGCCCATCTATAGCCAGCTCGTAGATCGGATATGTGGGGACATTTTGAAAGGGAAGCTAGTGCTTGGAGATCGACTTCCTTCGGTTCGAGAATATGCAGTGGAAACTGGTGTCAATGTGAATACTGTGCAACGAGTGTATAAGGAGTTAGAAGCAATGAATATAACGGAAACCAAACGAGGGCAAGGTACATTTATTACAACCGATGATGGGCGAATTGCTCTATTACGGGAAGATATGAAAAATCAACTGGCAGATCATTTTTTAACTTCTATTGAAGCGCTTGGGTTTTCAAAGGATGAGATGCTCGTTGTTTTACAAAATAAATCGTGAGGTGAAATAAATGCTACAGCTATCAAATGTTTCTTTTCGTTATATGAAAAAGCCTATTTTACAAGATGTGTCTTTTTCCATCCCTGTTGGACAAATCATTGGACTTGTTGGGGAAAATGGTAGTGGCAAGTCGACATTATTAAAAGTATTGGCCGGCCTATTACGTCCGACAAGTGGTGAGGTATTGCTAAATGGAACGTCTGTTACACGCAGAAGTGCTGATGAAATTGCCTATTTACCAGATATTGATTTGTTTTTTGATTTTTACACAGGTGAGCAGCTTTTTCAGCACTATGCCTCTCAATTCGAAGATTTTTCGTATGATAAAGCTTGTATCGTTGCAGAGTTTTTACAGGTTGATAAAAATGTGAAGCTACGGCAATTATCCAAGGGGAACCGTGGCCGGATGAAAATGGCCGCAACTCTTGGGCGAGAGGTACCTTTTTATTTAATGGATGAGCCTTTCTCTGGTCTGGATCCAATCGTTCGTGAACAGCTGATTAAAGGGTTAATTCAATTTACTGACATTGAACACCAAACAATATTATTATCAACGCATGAGTTATATGAGGTAGAGCCTATTTTAGATCAAATCATTTTATTGCAAAATGGATCGATCATTGCACAAGAGGAAGTAGAGATGATTCGAGATGTTTCGAATAAGGATGCTGTGCAATGGATGAAGGCGTTTTATAAGAAAGGGTGAAATTTATGACAACACAACCAATTGTTCAATTGCAAAATTTATCAAAAACTATTGGTGGCAAGCAATTGATTCAGCAATTGAATATCGATTTATATCCAGGGCAAATCACTGGATTTTTAGGACCGAATGGCGCAGGGAAAACAACGACAATTCGTATGATGACAGGTCTTATGAATCCATCAGAAGGGAAAGTCATTATTGATGGTCTTTCCTTACAGGACAATTATGAGGAAGCGATTAGTAAAGTCGGTGTAATTGTAGAAAATCCGGAAATGTATAAATTTATGACGGGCTATAAAAACCTATTGCACTTTGCGCGTATGCATAAAAACGTTACAAAAGAGCGTATTCAAGAGGTAGTGAGACAGGTCGGCCTTGAAAATCGTATTCATGAAAAGGTTTCGACGTATTCGCTAGGGATGCGTCAGCGTTTAGGACTTGCTCAGGCACTACTTCATCGACCAAAATTTTTAATTTTAGATGAACCTACTAATGGTCTAGACCCAGCAGGTATCCGAGAGTTTCGTATGTACTTGCGTAAAATTGCAGCTGAGGATGGCGTATCTGTATTTGTTTCCAGTCATTTATTATCCGAAATTGAATTAATGTGTGATCGAGTAGCTGTCATACAAAATGGCAAACTCATCGATATTCGTGATATCAACGTTGAAACATCTTCGTTTTATTATATTGAAGCTACACCAAATGATCAGGCTGCAGCACTTCTACAAAAGCTCGATTACAACTTTGTGGCGGAAAATAACGGTTATGTAGTGGAAATAAAGAAAGAGGATATACCGAAACTCATTCCTCAATTTGTTAACGAAGAAATTCAATTATTTGCCGTACAACCGCATCAAAAAACGTTGGAGGATCAATTCTTAGAAATGACAGGAGGTGGCCAAATTGCTGAATCTAATTCAAAATGAGTGGATGAAATTATGGCATAAAAAAGGAACTTGGGCAATGGTTGCGCTACTAATCCTTTTTATTATTGGTCCTGGTATTATGATGAAATACCAGGAAATAAAGTACAATAGCAATAACAGTGAAACGTGGCAGGAAAGTGAACAGCAAGTCATTAATCTTAATAAAGAAATGATGGAAGATGAAAATATATCGGCAGAGGATAAAAAGCACTTTGAAGAGGAAATGGCTATTTCTGAGTATCGATTAGCAAATGAACTGCCGTCTCAAGAAGATGGAAGCGTAGCAAGCTTTATGTCATTTGCTGGTAATATGCTGAATTTAGTAACATTATTTACAGTTATTATTGCAGCAAGTATCGTATCAAGTGAATTTGCTACTGGTACGATTAAAATGCTATTAACGCGTCCAGTTTCACGGGCAAAAATATTAACTTCAAAATTACTTACAACTTTCATATTTGGACTCTTTTTATATGTTGTCACTTTCATAGTAAGTGCTCTAGTTGGACTTATACTATTTGGTGGCGGAACTGGTGTTGAGTTAGAAATGGTCAATGGTCAGATTGTTGAAAAAGCAGTGTGGAATGATTTAGCATACCACTATTTACTTTCTGGCGGAGACTTTGTCATGTCAATATTGTTTGCTTTCCTAGTGGGCTCTGTTTTCCGTTCAAGCTCTTTAGCAATTGGTTTAACGATGTTCTTATCCTTTACAGGCGGAATGATTGTCATGTTCTTAAGCAGATTTAAAATCGTTAAATATATTTGGTTAACTCATTCAGATTTAACACAATATGAACGTGGTAGTTCAATACTAGATGGCATTACAATGCCATTCTCACTCACGATCCTTGCGATTTATGCTGTTCTTTTCCTTGCGATCAGCTATATGTCCTTTATGAAACGTGACGTCACAGCGTAAATAATAGAATTCATGAAATGTAGTCCAATTGGTTTAAGCCAGACTTCCAATTGGGCTATGTTTTTTTCCTATAAATAAATCAAGCTTATGTGTAATAGGATTTAAAATTTTGGAATCCCTGCCTTCATTTCAAAAATAATGTTTATTTTTTGTATGAGTGATAATATAATGATAGCAACTTAATGAAAACGCTTTTTTCTATTAAGTGGTCTAGACAACTATACCAAAGGGGGATATTTAATGTTAGCTTTCTTACAAAAAATCGGTAAGTCGTTAATGTTTCCAATCGCTACATTACCAGCAGCCGCAATATTGTTACGCTTAGGCTCTGATGACATGCTTGGTGCAGTGTCAAATGATGTTATTAAGCATATTGCAAGTATTATGGCAGCATCTGGTGATGCGATTTTAGGTAATTTACCTATAATATTTGCGATTGGTATCGCGATGGGTCTAGCACATGATAATAGTGGTGGTGCAGCATTAGCGGGTGCCATTGCACATCTAGTGTTAGTCGCAGTATTAGGATCTGTAAATGAAGATCTGAATATGGGAGTATTCGGTGGCATTATTGCAGGTATTACAGCAGGCTTACTTTATAACAAATTCTATAATGTAAAATTCCCAGAATGGCTGTCATTCTTCGGAGGACGGCGTTTTGTGCCAATTATAACGTCCATCACGATGGCGGTTTTAGCAGGTATTTTAGCTGTTATATGGGGACCAATTCAAGGTGGTATTGATTCGGTAGGGAACTGGTTAATCGGTGCTGGATCACTTGGTGTTGGGTTATATGGCTTCTTAAATCGTCTATTAATTCCAGTCGGTTTACATCATGTTATTAATACGATCATATGGTTTGACTTTGGTGAATTTACTAATGCTGCAGGCGAACTTGTCAAAGGAGATATTCATCGATTTTTAGCAGGAGACCCATCAGCAGGACATTTCCAAGCAGGTTTCTTCCCAATTATGATGTTTGGATTACCAGCAGCGTGTCTTGCGATGTACTTTGCAGCGAAAAAGAAAAATCGTGCAGTAGTTGGTGGTATGTTCGTATCTATCGCGTTGACAGCATTTTTAACAGGTGTAACTGAGCCTATTGAATTTACATTTATGTTTTTATCACCAGTACTTTATGGGATCCATGCAGTTTTAACAGGTATTTCGCTTGCCGTTGCCTATATTATTGGATTCCGTGACGGTTTTGCTTTTTCCGCAGGTTTAATTGACTATCTTTTAAACTTTGGATTAGCAGATAGTCCATGGCTATTACTTCCTTTAGGATTAGGTTTCGGGGCAATTTACTTTGTCGTTTTCTATTTCTTAATCAAGAAGTTAGATTTAAAAACACCTGGTCGTGAAGACGAAGATGAAGAAGGGGCAGATGTTACTTCAGCTGTTTCTGATGATTTAGATGTACGTGCTTTCCATACAATCGAAGCATTAGGTGGACAAGAGAATATTAAGCAAGTTGATTACTGCACAACACGTCTTCGTATGACTGTTGGTGATGCGGATCAGATGGATGAAAAAACATTAAAACAAACGGGCGCACGTGGTGTTATGCGTATAAGTAAGACAAATGTGCAAGTAATTATCGGTACATCTGTAGAGTTTTTGGCAGAAGCTATGAAAGATCGCCTGAAAAAAGGGAATCCAGCGCCTTCAAATGTAGATGTACAAAAAGAAGCGTCTGTTGAAGAAGCAACAACAGCAGAAGGAACAAATCCTTCCAATGATTTTGAAATGCCGATTACAGGAGATTTAATACCGTTATCTGACGTGCCAGATGAAGCTTTCTCGTCAGGTATAATGGGGCCAGGTTTTGGTATTCATCCAAAGGATGGTACAGTTCATGCGCCATTTGATGGTCAAGTAGTAATGGTTTTCCCAACGAAGCATGCGATCGGTTTAAAATCTAATACAGGTGTTGAAATATTAATTCATGTCGGTTTAGATACGGTCACTCTAAATGGTGAAGGTTTTGAAGCAATGGTTACAGAAGGTCAAGTAATTAAACGTGGCGATACATTATTAAAAGTTGATTTTGAGAGTGTTAAAGACAAAGTACCGTCTATCGTTACACCAGTTGTTTTCACAAGTTTAATGGGGCAAGAAATTACACTTGAAAAAACTGGTTTCCAACGATCAGGTTCACGTAACATTATTTCGATGAAGAAGTAACAAACAAAGGATGCTGTCTAAAAAGGTCCATCTAACAAAATGAACATGCACTAATCGTAAATCCGCTTAATTTTCTGTGGGAAAGCATAGTCCCACAGAAATCTATGCGGGTCGTAGTACTATATCAAAATATTAGCATTGATAGGATCGCTTCAAACACTTAGGCCAGTATCTTCTATCAATCCTAGGAGATGTTTTTAATGAATTTATTAATCCGTAACATCACAGTTGTCAATGCAACAGGACGACTGGAATGTGTCGACGTTTTCATGAAGGATGGGGAAATTGCACAAATTGCGCAACAAATTAACGCAGATCAAGTGCAAATTATAGATGGTACAGGGAAATTTTTATTCCCTGGTTATATCGATATGCATATTCATGGCTCTGCTCAAATGGACACGATGGATGCATCGAATGAAGGTCTTCATACGATGGCGAAATCACTTGCAAAAGAAGGAACAATAGGCTTTTTAGCAACGACGATGACACAAAGCTATCAAAATATTGAACGTGCTCTTGAAAATATTTCGGAGTTTACTTCAAATCCAGACGAGGCAGAACTTCTAGGTATTCATGTAGAAGGTCCTTTTATATCAAAAAAGCGTGTAGGTGCACAGCCGCTTGAATATGTTGTACCACCTGATTTCGCTGTTTTTACAAAGTGGCAAAACGTAAGTGCCTATAAAATTAAACAAATTACAATGGCGCCAGAAGAACCAAATGGATTTGAGGTCGTTCAAGCAATTGCAGATAGCGGTGTGGTCGTTTCAATTGGTCATTCTGATGCAACATTTGAACAAATGAAAGAAGCGGTTCGTCATGGTGCAACACAAGGCACACATTTATACAACCAAATGCGCCCATTCCATCATCGAGATCCAGGTGTTGTCGGTGGCGTATTATTATTAGAGGAAATGAAGGCAGAAATCATTGTTGATTTTATCCATATGCACAAGGATGCCGTGAATATGGCATATCGTTTAAAAGGAGCAGATGGTATTATTTTAATAACCGATGCAATGCGAGCAAAAGGAATGCCATATGGAGAATATGACTTAGGTGGTCAAATGGTTCATGTATCCGAAAATGGAGCGCATTTATCAAATGGAGCCCTTGCTGGGAGTGTATTAAAAATGGACCAAGCTGTACGGAATATGCAACTCATCACGAACTGCACGTTAGAAGAACTTGTTAAAATGTCGAGCTACAATGCAGCAAAACAACTAAAACTGACGAACAAAGGACAAATCGAACAAGGATTTGATGCAGATGTTGTGATTCTGGATGAACAGTTAATGTTGCAACAAACAATTAAGGCTGGAAAAGTAATCTACGAAGCGTAAGATTTCGTATGCCTGTTTAATAAGTAAATAAGGGGGAATAGGAAATTGAGACTGGAACGCTTTGCTTCAAAAGAAGATTTATACGCTCGCGCAGTAGACATTATCGTGAATACTAAAAACGAAGGTGCTACAACGTTTGGTCTAGCTACAGGTGGTACAATGGAACCGTTGTATAGTAAAATTTGTGAAACTGATATCGATTTTACGAATTGTATCAGCTTCAACCTGGATGAATACGTTGGACTTAGTGCTAAACATAAACAAAGTTACGCATATTATATGTACAAACATTTATTTCACAACAAACCATTTAAAGAATCTTACCTACCGAATGGTTTAGCTAATAATCCTACTGAGGAAATGGCAAGCTATGAATCATTATTACAGCAGCATCCATTAGATTTTCAATTGCTTGGGATCGGACAAAACGGTCATATCGGCTTTAATGAACCAGGCACATCATTTGATTCGCTGACACATCTTGTAGCGCTTGAAGAATCAACACGTCAAGCGAATGCACGTTTCTTTGATTCAATTGATGACGTTCCAACCCATGCATTTACGATGGGAATTCAATCAATCATGCGCGCTAAGTGCATTTTGTTAATTGCTGTAGGAGAAGCAAAACGTGATGTATTAGAACGCGTTCTTGCATCTGAATATACAGAAGATGTCCCGGCAAGTGTATTAACAAAACATCCTAATGTCATTATATTAACAGATTTAAAAATAGAGGAGAATGAACAATGAAAACAAAACAATTTACAGTAGTAGACCCACTAGGAATTCACGCACGTCCAGCAAGTCAATTAGTAGCAGCTGCAACACCTTTTGCTTCTTCTATCGAGTTACAGACAGAACAAAGAACAGCTAATTTAAAATCGATTTTAGGCGTTATGGGATTAGCTCTAAAACAAGGTTCAATGTTTACATTACACGTAGAGGGGGAGGATGAAGAACAAGCGTTTACTGCATTAACAAAATTAATTTCAGAAACGGGGCTAGCACAATGATCCGACTCAAAGGTATTGCCG